>JAYTLP010000366.1:0-9987 GCA_043729375.1 Myxococcales bacterium | reverse complement strand
GAGATGATGGTCTTGCCCTTGAGATCGTCGACCGTCTTGATCGCCGGGTCCTTGACGATGACGTGGAGGTGACCCCGGTTGTGAATGGCACCCTCGACGCTCGCGAGCACGACGAGCTCCTCCTTGGCGCGCATCTCGAGGAACAGGTCGATGTCGATGAGACCGAAGCCCGGGTGACCCTGTGCAATACCAACCTGCGCCGACTTCGCGTCGGAGAAGAAGGACGCCGTGATCGGCTTCCAGCCCGTGAGCGCCTTCTGCGCGTACGCGGCGAACTGGTCCAGGTACGGCTTGGCCGTCTCGGCGGTGCCGCCCGAGCTGGCGCTCTCTACGATGATGTCGCTCGCCGCCGCATGGACATGGGGCGAGACGAGGGCGCAAGCGCCTGCGAGTGCGAGTGCGATGGGGGTCTTGGAGCGCGAGGTCGTCATGGTCCTCCGACGGGGAAGGCAAGATAGTTATTCGGTGCGGGCCCCAGCGTCAACTCGACTCCGGGCACAAATACGCGAACTTGCATGGCTTCAGTACGTGAACTTGGCTTTCAAGAAGAGCTCCGTGGCGCCGACGGAGGGATCACCGAACTTGCTGTCCTTCGGCCCGAGAAAGACGAACGAGCCCAGCGACAGCTCCGTCGCATCCCATACTGCCCAGACGATCTGCGGAAACAGCACCGCCGTGAAATGCGGGCTCTCATCGCCCACCTGCGGCACCTTGAACGCGCCGAAGAAACGAAGGAGGAGCTGGTCGTTGAACAGCTTGAAGTCGGCGCCAGCGACGAGGTAGTGGCCGATGCGTGCCTCGGTGCGTGCCGCATCGCCGAGCATGGACCCCGGCCGCGCAAACGCGCTGCGCCCCGCGCCGAACTCGTCGATGAAGCCGTAGACGTACTGGAAGTTGGCGTAGACGTGCTTGTTGAACGAGTAGTCGGCGCCCACCGTGAGCTTGAGGAACGGCGTCGACGGAATCACGACGCCACGGTCCTTCTCCGGATAGCCGAGCTTGTACGACCCGTACTGCCCCTGGCCATTCTTCGCGAACGTCACGGAGTCCCACTGCCCCGGCTGGAGCGCGTTGTAGAGGCCGTACGTCACCTTTTGCGGGAAGAATACGCCCCCCTCCACCCACCAGCCCATCCCACCGAGCTTGTCGATCGTGCCTGCGAAGTCGAAGCCCGCGACCTGCATCTTCGGCCACACCACGCCGACGTTCACGACGTTGTTGGACTGTAGGATGGACCACGCGGGGGTCGGAATCCCCCAGCGACCGTAGTAGTAGGACACCGCCATATCGATGTTCGCAAAGCGTCCTGCGACGCGAGTTCCGACCTGGGAGTTCTGGATCGAAGGCTGCGGCTGGAGCGCGTAGACGTTGATCTGGTTGGGGGTGTAGATGGACTCGAGGAAACCCAGCTCCTGCCGCTGCGTCGCGTCCTGCACCGGGGCCGGCCGGTTGATCTGCGTCAGCGCCAGAGGCGCCGTGCGAGGCAAGCGCGACGGCCGGAAGATCGGGACCCACACAGCTGTGATGATGAGGTCGGCGATAGGGTTCCAATCCAGGCGGATCATCTGGTTGGCGAGCGCCTTGCCGAACAGCAGCGGATCCGAGTAGTCGAGCGTGTTGAGGTTGTTCGTCGGGTTGAACTTGTCGGCCGCGCCCCAGCTCACGATCTGGCGCCCCATGCGCAGATCGAGGTGCGGCAAGATCCGGTACACGTCGAGATACGCGGCATCGGACTCGAGGTAGTAGGGATCGACGCGCTCGCGATACAGCGTCGCGTTGAGGTCCTTCACGTCGGAGTAGCCGTAGAAGACGAAGTCGACGTCGGCGACCGCCTTCACGCGTTGTGCGATGCTCAGACTCAGCTGCGTCTTGATGCGATTCTCGTTGCGAGAAAACCCGTACTTGAGAAGGCGCTGCTGACTCGGGAAAGTGGCGTCCGTGCCGTACGCGGGCACCTCCTCGCCGTGCAGGCGGTAGCGCAGATCCGCCGAAACCTGGCCGCCGAACTTGAACTCGACGTCGGCGCGCGCGCTAAGCGACAGCGACACCAGCGCGAGGACCAGAAGGGCCGTCGCGTTCCTCGCTCCGCCGCGCCGCATCAGCGGGAGAGCGTGCGGACGCTGAACAGATCGTCGGAGAGGCCGGTGTCGATCTTGCTGGTGAGGAAGTCGATCTCGGATGCGTGGTCGTTGCGACGGTGGTCGGTCACCACGATGCGCATCGGCTGCCAGTGCTCGGGGCTGTCCTTCTTGTAGTCGAGCCGTTCCTGGGTCTTCAGCTTCCTGCCGGACGCGTCCATGTACTCGATGCGGGTGGGCTGCAGCGGCTCCTTGCCGATCCACATCTTCAGCTTCGGGCACTCGAGATCGAGCCCGGCCTTCGCGCTCAGCTCGACGATCCAGCTCGCCTGATCTTCACCGACCACCTTCGCATCGAACACGCCGGCGTAGCTCGTCTGGGACATGTCCTCCGACGAGAAGTCACTACCTCCGAAGTTCTGGTTCTTCACGTGCGTGCCCATACGGCGCACGCGCTTGAACTCCGGCAGGTACACGTAGACGACGTCGGCGCTCTCGACGAGCACGCTCATGCCCTTGTTCTCGCCCCCGGTGAACCGGACGAGCCGCTTGCCCGGCGACTTCTGATAGGTGGTGAACGAGAGCTCACGCCACTGGCCCGACGGCTCCTTCACGCGCAGCTTGCAATCCCACGTGGCGTCCTTGAACGCGTTCATCGCGCGGTCCATCTTCGCGAGGAGCTCGGGACCCGTGGGCAGCGGAACCTTCGGCGCCTCGTCGGCGCGCGCGAGCGTGACGAGGCAGAGTGCGAGGCAGGCGGCGACGCAGCGTTTCATGGGATGGGATCTTGCCCCGTTCTCGTGGGCGGCCGCAACCCGAGGGCCGCCGGCAGGACGAGGCAGCTGAGAACCGCGGACAGAGCCATGGCACCGCCCGCGAGCCCACCGAACAGGTGCATGACGGGCGAGCGACCGAGCCCGAGCACGAAGAAGCCGACCGCGACGAGCGCCACCGAGACGAGCATCACGGGGCCGACGGTGCGCGACACCTGCTCGGGGCTTTCGCTTCGCAGGTACCACAGGTAGTGCATCGCGAAATCGGCTCCTGCACCGGTCGCGATGCCCGCGACGAGCGATGTGCCGAGATCGATGTGCGCGCCGAAAAGCCCCATGCCGCCCGTCAGGTAAACGAGCGTGAGCAGCGCGGGCGCGATGCTGACGATGGTGAGCGACAGCTTGCGGAACAGCGCGAGCATGAAGAGGAACACCGCCACGATGGCGATCGCGAGGCTGACGAGCTGGTTGTGCTCGACGGCACGACCGAAACCGCGGTCGAGGATGGGCTCACCGGCCACCTCGGCGGACAGGCGGGTTGCCGTGACGGCGTCCGGCGGGGGTAGGAGATCATCGGCAAGCCGCTGCACGCGGGTGCGGACAGACAGCGGCACTTCGAGGCGGCCGCTCGCCTCGAGCAACGCGGGGACCACCCTGCCGAGCGCCGTCTCTCGCGGAAGCGCTTCGAGGTCCCGCGCCAGCGCGTCGGCGGCCAGGTCCACGTCGTCCGGGGTCACCGCCGCGCGGCGCCACGCCTCGCGCCAGCCGCGCGACTGCTTCTCGATGGCGAGCTCCGCCGCCGCCTTCTCGCTCGCGTGAAGTGGCGGTGCATCCTTCGCCATCACCGCGGCGAGCGCGACCTCGTCGCGACGACGCTCGAGCGCGGCGTCATCTCGTGGAGGCAGCGCCAGCGCGTCGGCGACCTTGCGCAGCGCCTTCGCGTCCGGCACGGCTTGCCCGGGGCGGGCGAGCACGAGCGCCAGCTCGTCCGCGACCTGCGCATGGGAGGGCCAGCCGTGCGCAAGGCTCAGGCGCTCCGCGACGTGGTGCTCCAGCGCCGCGACGATCTCGTGCGCGTGCTCCGCCAGGCGCACATGCACGAGCGCCTCGTGCCGGTCCTCGGACAGGAGCGCGTTCACCTCGGGGTGCCCCTGCAAGAAGAAGTACAGGTTCGTGGCCTGGCCGCGGGTCTGCGGCAGACGGTGGCCGCCGCCCATCGCATCGGACACGAGAAGCAGCGGCTCGACGATGGACTGCACTTGCGTGACACCTTCCAGAGAGCGCGCGTAGCTCTCGAGGTGCGCGAGCTCACGCAGCGACGCCGGCTCGTCGAAGTCACCCTGCACGGCAATCTGTACGAAGGTCGAGCCGCCGAACTCCTCGACGAGGAAGCGGTCTGCCCGCTCGGGCTCCGACCCCTTTGCGAAGAACGCTCGCGGCTCCATGCGCACCTTCACGCGCCGCATCGGCGGCACCAGCAGTGCACCGAGGCCGACGAGCACCGCGAGCACCGGCACGCGATGCCTTCCGCAGAAGGTCCAGACACCGACGAGAGCGGTGCCGAGCCAGCGCAGCTCGAGCGGCCGCACGATGCGCCGCGGGCTCAACGCGATGACGGCCGGCACCAGCGTCAGTGACGCAAGCCAGCACAGCAGCACCCCGATGCCGCTCTCGATGCCAAAGGCGCGCATCGGCCGCACGTCTGTCGCCACGAACGAGAAGAAGCCGACCGACGTGGTCAGCGCAGCAACTGCAAGCGGCCGCGCCACGATGCCTATGGCCGTCTGCATGGCCGTCGGGGCGTCGTCGCTGCCGCGGACGAGGTAGTAGCGCCCCAGCACGTGCACCGCGTACGAGCTACCCGACGCGAACAGGATCACCGGCAGCGTCGACGTGGCGACCGTCCATCGCTCGCCCAGCCAGCCCATCGCGCCGATGACGAGCAGCAGCGCGTACGCGACCGACGCGAGTGTTAGCGCCACGCCGACGACGTCACGGAACGCGAAGAGCACCACCAGGAGGAGGATGCCGAGCGCGATCGGCGAGAGCCGCCAGACGTCGCGCTGCGCCTCGGTGTAGATGTCGCGCCCCGCGAACGGCGCGCCGCCGAAGGTGAGCGAGAGCCCGCCGAGCTCGCGTCGCGCCACCTCGCGAATGCTCTCCTCCACGTGCGTGGGCGCGACGTTCCCGTCGTGCCGGCTCTCCGCGAGGAACACGAGGAGCAGCGCCGCGCGCGCGTCGAACGAGACCGCGGTCCCCACCACGTGCGCCCGCGACAGCACGCGCCGCTTCAGCGCATCGTGCGACACCACGTCGGGTGGTGGACCATCGACGAGCGGCGTCACCTCGGCGCCGTCGGGACTGCCGACCACATCTGTGAGGGTGGTCAGCGAGACCACGCGATCGACACCGGTCAGATCCCGTATTGCGTCGGACGCCTTGCCGATTTTTCGAATGGTGTCGGGCTCGAAAACGTCGTGACCCTCTTCGACCTGCAGGCCGACCAGCGCCACGCGCAGCGAACCGAAGCGCCTCGAGACCGCCTCGAAGCGGCGAACATCCGGGTCGCGTGTGGGCAAGAAAACGAGGAGGTCGTCCTCTTTCTGTACGCGCGTGGCACCGACCGCCGCGAGCAGGGCGAGGGCAGCAGCCACCCCGAGGACGGCGCGGGGATGCCGCGTTACGAAGCCCGCCAGCACGCGAACCTACCGCAGGAACGTGGAGGCGTGCGCGGTCTCGATGCAGCGCTTCGCCTCCGCGGCCGTGATGGTCTGGGCGGCGAGCAGGAGGTCGAACTCCTTGCGCAGCGTCGTGCTCAGCAGGTACGTGCCGTCGGTGTTGATGGTGACCTTCACGCCCGCATCGAAGAAGCGCTTCAGGATGCCCTTCATCTCGCCGAGGTCGGCGATGGCGTGCGTGCGCAGGTTCGAGGTGGGGCAGATCTCGAGGACGGTCCCCGAGTCGACGAGGCGCGAGATGGCCTCGTCGCTCTTGGCGGCTGCGATACCGTGGCCGATGCGCGTGGGCCGCAGCTCCTTGAGCACCGCGATGACGCCACCCGCGCCGGTGTGCGACGTCTCGCCGGTGTGGATGGTCGTGCCGAGACCGGCCTCGCGCGCCCGGGCGAAGAGCTCGCGGTAGCGGGACACGTCGTCACCGAGCTCGAGGTTGTGCACCTCGGGGCCGGCGAGGTCGATGCCGATGACCCCGCGGCCGAGGTACTTGATGGCCTTCTTGACGATGATCTCGTTGAGCTCGTAGTCGAACTCGCGCGCGAGGCAGAAGATGAGGCCGGCCCGCACGCCGTACGCGAGGCACGCGCGCTCCATGCCGCGAAGCGCCGCCGAGATGATGTAGTCGAGGTCGCGCTCGCCGCCGAGGTTGCGCTTCATCGGGTTGAAGCGCAGCTCCATCAGCGAGACACGTGCGGAGCGGTACTCCTTGCCGATGACCTCGTACACGGAGCGCTCGATGGCCGCGGGAGACGACTGAATCTTCTCCGTCCACTCGTGCATGATCTTGAGGTAGTCGCCGAGGTTGGCCACCTTGTCCGGGTTGGCCGTGACGAGGTCGCAGAAGTCCCAGTACGACTTCACCGGCAGGCGATACCCGTGGTCGTGCGCGATTGCCCACAGCACGTGCGGTGCAACGGCACCGCCCATGTGCAGGTGGAGTTCGGCAAGCTCCGTCATGGGGTCGAGATTCACCGGCTGCATCGTCATCGTCGCCGCATCGTTCGCCGGGGCGGCAGAGCTGTCAACCGCGAATGAGCGCGCGCGCCTCTGCGACGGTGGCCACCTTGCGCCCCGCGGCAGCGCAGAGCTCTGCCGCCTTCGTGACGAGCGGCGCGGAGCCCTCCGCGAGCACGCCCTTTTCGAGGTAGATGTTGTCCTCGAGGCCGACGCGGAGGTTGCCGCCCCACCTCGCGGCGAGCGCGGCCATGGCGAGCTGGTGACGGCCCACGCCGGCGACGCCCCAGCTGACGTGCGCCCCGAGCTCGGGCAGGCGCGAGACGAGGAACGCGAGGTTGCGCTCGCTCGCCGACAGCGCGCCCGGGATTCCGAGGACGAACTGCACGTGGAGCGGGCCCTTGACGACGCCACGCCTCACGAGGTCGAGGGCGATGTCGACGTGGCCGGCGTCGTACAGCTCGAGCTCGGGGATGGCACCGTGCGCAGCGATGCGTGCCGCCATCTCCAGCGTGTCGGCCCGGCTGTTCTGGAAGATGTCGTCACCGAAGTTGATGGTGCCCACGTTGAGCGTGGCCATCTCGGGCGCGTCCTTGCCGGTGACGGTGAGCGGGCCCGCGCGCTCGGCGACGGACATGCCGACGGCGCCCCCGGTCGAGGTCTGGATGACGACGTCGACCCGCGCGCGGATCGCGCGGATCGCCGCGGCGAACCGGGCGCCGTCCTGGGAGGCGCGACCCTCGTCGTCGCGGACGTGCAGGTGGATGATGGACGCACCCGCCGCGACGCAGCGCTCGGCCTCGACGGCCAGCTCATCGGCCGACAGCGGCAGGTGCGGGGTCTGCTCGCGGGTGGTCTCGGCGCCGACGATGGCTGCGGTGATGATGGCCGGGCCGGGCCTGCCGAATGGCCCCTCGCGGCGCATGCTCTTCGGCACGACGCACGTGCCGCGCGCGCGACACACGACCTCCGGCTCGGCGAGGAAGTCCGCCGCAGAGGCGACGTGGCCCGCGGCCGGCGCGACGACCTTGCGCGCCTCGAAGTCGATGACGATGGACGTGGTCCCCCAGCGGACGACCGTGCCTTCTGCCTCGATGAAGTCGCCCGCGCGGACCGGCGCGAGAAACTCCACGGACTCGTAGGCGCGGAACAGACCCTCGTCGCCGTCGACACGTATGCACAGCTCGGTGGCGACATCACCGAAGAGCTGAAGCATACGTGCGCCGTCGACGAGGCCGCCCGCGTAGTGGGCTTCGGCGATGCGAGTGCGAATGAGGGCCTTCACCGCGCTACTGTGCCACGAAGTCGGTCGGCTGCGGTCAGCGCACGCTCACGACTCCTTGACAGCGCGGCGGGCGGCAGGCTCTTGTGCGCCCCGCATGCATGACGTGATGAACGGGCCTGTCGGTGAGTGGATCAACCTCCTTCTGCGCTGGTTCCACGTGTTCGCGGGCATCCTGTGGATCGGCTCGACCTACTACTTCACCTGGCTCGATGGGCGCATGCGCGACCTCGCCGAGAACAAGGGCCAGGTGTGGATGGTCCACTCCGGCGGGTTCTACGTCGTCGAGAAGCACAAGCAGCTCGACGACCTGAGCCGCAAGCTGCACTGGTTCCGCTGGGAGGCGCTGTTCACGTTCCTGTCGGGCTTTCTCCTGCTAGGGGTCGTCTACTACATGGGCGGCGTCATGGTGGACACCATGGTTCGCGAGCTGAGCCTCGGACAGGCGTGCGCGATCGGCCTCGGCTCGCTCGTCGGTGGGTGGGTCGTATACGACCTCATCTGGATGTCGCCGCTGAAGAAGCACGAGCACGTCGCCGTGGTGCTCTGCTACGCGCTGCTGGTTGGCGTCATCTACGCGCTCACGCACCTGCTCTCGGGTCGCGCGGCGGTGCTCCACGTCGGCGCGATGATGGGTACCATCATGACGGCCAACGTCTGGATGCGAATCCTGCCCGGACAGCGCAAGCTGCTCGCGGCGATGAAGGAAGGTCGGGAGCCCGATCAGCGGCTCGCCGACCGTGCGAAGCAGCGCTCCAAGCACAACACGTTCATGATCGTGCCGGTGGTCTTCACGATGATCTCGAACCACTACCCCGTCGCCGTGCTCGGCTCCGACCACCGCTGGATCGTGCTGTCCGTGATCGTGCTCGTGGGCTGGGTCGTCGCGAAGTTCATTCGCGAGTAGCCCCAGAAGACCAATGAGACGCGCGCTCCGCAGCACCCGCATCGCCACGCCGAAAGGATTCTTCGACGGTGCGGTGGTCCTCGATGCGAATCAGGGTGACGAGAAGATCCTCGATCTCGTGGACCGCTTCCCCGGCGCCGAGGACCTCGGCGACCTCGTGGTGATGCCAGGGCTCGTCGATTCGCACGCGCACCTCAACGAGCCCGGACGCACCGACTGGGAGGGCTTCGACACCGCGACGCGCGCCGCGGCCGCCGGTGGCGTGACGACCATCATCGACATGCCGCTCAACTGCATCCCCGTCACGACGTCGCTCGAAGCCCTGCGCGTCAAACAGGCCGCCGTCGCGTCGCACGCGCACATCGACTACGGCTTCTGGGGCGGGATCGTTCCGGGCAACACCGACGAGCTCCAGCCCATGATCGACGCCGGCGTGCGCGGCTTCAAGGCGTTCCTGTGCTTCTCCGGCATCGACGATTTCCAGGCTTCGACCGAGGCCGACCTCCGCGCTGCAATGCCGATCCTTGCGCGCGCCAACGTGCCGCTGCTCGTGCACGCCGAGCTGGAGAGCGCTGCGCCCCCTTTCGGCGACCCGCACCTCTACTCGTCGTTCCTGGCGTCGCGTCCGCCCCGCTGGGAGGTCGATGCGATCGCGCTCGTCACGCGCCTCGCCGCCGAGTACCGCTGCCCGACGCACATCGTGCACCTGTCGGCCGCGGATGCGCTCGCCGACGCCGAGCAGGCGCGTTCGGCCGGCGTGCCGCTGAGCCTCGAGACCTGCCCGCACTACCTCACGCTCGAAGCGGAGGGCGTTCCCGACGGCCACACCGAGTGGAAGTGCGCGCCGCCCATCCGCGAGCACGCGAACCGCGAACGACTGTGGGAGGGTCTGCGGCGCGGGTCCATCGAGCTGGTCGTCTCCGATCACTCGCCATGCACGCCCGATCTCAAGAAGCGCGACACCGGCGACTTCGAGAATGCATGGGGTGGCATTGCGTCGCTGCAGCTCGCGCTCCCGCTCGTGTGGACCGAGGCGCAGCAGCGAGGCTTCTCGCTGCTCGACCTCGCACGCTGGATGTCTGCGGCGCCCGCGGCGCTCGCACGGCTGCCGCACAAGGGCCGCATCGCGCCGGGGATGGACGCGGACCTCGTCGTGCTCGACCCGGACGCGCGCTGCACCATCACGCCCGAGCTGCTCTACTTCCGCCACAAGCTCACGCCCTACATGGGTCGCACCGTCACGGGTCGTGTGCGCTCC
>JAYTLP010000365.1:0-3190 GCA_043729375.1 Myxococcales bacterium | reverse complement strand
AGGAGCTCCACGGACGGCGAACAGAGGATGTGATCGCAGTCGAACACCTCCTTCATGCGGTGCATGTTCTCCCAGCCCGCCGGCAGCCAGTTGTTGCCGTTGTACGTGACGAGCAGCGGGTTCAGCCCGAACTCGTGCTTGATGACGTGCGTCTGGAAGTAGCTGTCCTTGCCGCCGCTCACCGCGATCACGCAGTCGTAGCCGGAGCCCGAGCCGTTCTTGCTCCGGTACTTCTCGAAGATGCCGCGCAGGACCTCCTTGCGGCGCTTCCACTCCGCGGGATCCATCGAGCGGTTCTTCACGTCGCTCATCACGCAGCCCATACAGACGCCGTGATCGTCGAACTCCATCGGCGCGGCGTTGATGGCGGGATACACGCAGCGCTTGCACCAGCGCGGGCCCGAGCCCTTGCGCTCGGTGTCGGCGGGGAGGGGCGTGCGTGAGGCCTCGATGCGCTTCGCGACCCGGTGATCGCGCTCGGCGAGGTCGTACGTGGGCTCGCGCGGCTGCCACTTGCTCGCGAACGTGACCGGCCGCATGGGTACGCCAGCCTCGATGCACGCCTTCTTCGCGAGCGGGTACGAGAGCTCGAAGAAGTGGAAGATGTTCGCGGCGCTCACTGCGGAGGCCTTGCCTTCGAGGATGCCGGGCGCGAAGTCGTCGTACGTGCCGACGCCGCCGCACACGATCACCGGTACGGTGACCGCGCTGGTGACCCGAGTGACGAGCTCGAGGTCGTAGCCCATCGCCGAGCCGTCGCGGTCGATCGAGTTGAGGAAGATCTCGCCGGCGCCGAGCGCTTCGGCCTCCTTCGCCCACGCGCCAACCTCGCGGCCGGTCGGCACGTGGCCGCCGGCGTAGACCTCGTAGGTGCCGTCCTCCTTCTTCTTCGCGTCGATGCTGACGACGATGCACTGCGCGCCGAAGCGGGCCGCGGCCTCGGTGATGAACGCCGGGCGGCGGAGCGCCTCGGTGTTGATGATCACCTTGTCGGCGCCGGCGCGGAGACGCTCCTGGATGTCCGTGGCGGTGCGCACGCGGCCGCCGACGGTGAACGGCACCGAGCACACGCGCGAGATCTCGCGGAGGACGTCGACCGCGGTGGAGCCCGCGTACCGGATCTGCAGATCGTCGCGCCGCAGATCGTGCTCGCCCTCCTGCTGGGAGATGTCGAGGAGGACGACCTCGTCGACGTTCCAGTCCGAGAGCCGCATGATCGTGCTCACGGGATTGCCGATCACCTGGTGCACCTTGAACAGCTGGCTGCGCACGAGCAGGCCGTTCTTGAGCAAGAGGCAGGGGATGAGGCGGGGACGCACTCCTCGAGCGGACATTACCGGCGTTTCTAGCAGAGAAATGGCCCGGCCGAGCACGCCGCTGAACAGCTGGGAGGGGGCGGGCAACGAATGGATCCAACCACCGCCCCGTAGTATGGAGGACGCCGAAATGGGACCTACCGGGCGCATGGCCGTACGGGCGAGCACGACACTGGCGAAGCTCCAGGAGGTCACTCTGGATCGCGTTGCTCGCAGCATGCGGTTCCGGACGATGAACATGCTCGCGCGGTTCGAGCCGGTCAGGGCAATCACGGCCTTCGGGGCCGGCGTTCCCCGCGAGGACGTCCGGTCACCGCTCTTTCCGGACGCGTCAGCGCGCCAGCTTGCCGCCGACCTCGAGCAGGACGGCATCGCGTTCGGCCTCCGTCTGCCCGCCAGCGCGCTTGCGGAGGTCACGGCGTGGGCCGTGGCGACCCCGTGTTACGGCAACATCCAGAAGCACTGGGGCTACCGACCCGAGGACCGCGCCGCCGCCGAGGAGAAGGCCGGGTCGCGCTTCACGGTCGGCCACTACTTCAACACGTCGACGTGTCCTGCAATCCAGCGGCTCGTCGACGATCCGCTGCTCGCCGAGCTCGCCCGCTCGTACGTCGGGCCACGCGCGAAGTACATCTCGACGCACATGTGGTGGAGTTACGCGAACGACGTCTCCGATGCCGACCGCAACGCCTACGCGCAGCAGTTCCACTTCGACCTCGACGACTATCGCTTCATGAAGTTCTTCTTCTACCTGTCCGACGTCGATCTCGACGCGGGCCCCCACACGTACATGCGGGGGACCCACACCGCAAAGAAGATGAAGGACCTCTTTCCCATGCGTCGCTTCACGGATCGCGAGGTCCACGATCAGTGGGGCAAGGACCGCGAGGTCAAGGTTACTGGACCTCCGGGCACCGGCTTCATCGTCGATACGTTCGGCATCCACAAGGGAACGCCACCGCGCACGGCCGATCGGCTCGTCGTGGAGCTCGAGTGGGGGCAGCACTACTACGGATTCGGGAACGACGTGGTTCCCGCGGGCGAGCTGGGGCTCTTGTGACCACGAACGGGGCAAAGCGCGGATGGACCAAGCAATGATGACGAGCGATCTGAAACGCCGCCTGCGGCCCCTCTACACCACGGTGTTCGAGCGCTCACCGACGGCGCGCATGCTCTTCCTTCTCGTCGCGCCGCGGACGCGCCGCGACACCGAGTTCGTGCGCGAGGGCTACATGGGCTCGTGGGGCGCATACCAAGCCCGCCTCGACGTCACGGCTTCGCTCGACGAATGGCTGTGCATTCGCGGCTTCGACGACGCGCCGACGACGCACCTCTTCAAGGGCAAGCTCCGGCACTCCGGCTTCGACACGAATCGCTACTGGATCGACGAGATCGAGCAGACCATCCGCGAGCGCTTCCCGGAGGCCACGTCGATCACGGAGTACGGCTGCGGCGTGGGGCGCAACCTCCTGGCGCTGAAGAAGCGCTTCCCTGAGCTGCGCTGTTACGGCTACGAGCTCGCTGAAGCAGGCGTGGAGGTCGCGCGGAACGCCGCCAAGAAGTTCGGCGTCGATGTGCAGTACGCGCAGCTCGACTACGTGAAGGATCCGCCGTCGAGATACGCGCACCCGACCACCGACCTCGCGGTCACGGTGTTCTCGCTCGAGCAGATCCCGCACGTGAGCCCCGTCGCCGTGAAGAACATGCTCGACCACTCCCATCTCGGTACGATCCATGTCGAGCCGGTGAGCGAGAACTACAAGAAGGATTATCTGGGCATGCTCGGGCGGCTCTACTCCAAGCGCGTCGACTTTCTCCAGAACTTCGACCACGGCGTGCGCGCCTTGCCGCTGCGCGAGGTCCACGCGCGCGTT
>JAYTLP010000364.1:0-3846 GCA_043729375.1 Myxococcales bacterium | reverse complement strand
GCCTCGACCTCCTCCGTGAGCGCGCCCGACGTCACGTTGAGGAGCGGCACGTTCTGCTTGACGCACAGCTCGGCGATGCGGTCGCGGGTGATCTTGAGGACGAGGCCCTTGAACCAGCCGTCGAACTCTTCGGTGGACGACCAGCTCCGCAGCCCGAAGAAGCCCGCGACCTTCTGCGGATCGTCGACCTGGATCGAGAAGTCGCCGTAGACCATGAGCTGGATCGCGAGGCCCGACTTCGGATCCTCGACGTCACCGATGCGGCCGCCGAACTTCCAGCCGCCGACCTCGCGCAGTGTGACGAACCAGATCTCGGCGCGATAGAGGTTGCCGCCGGTGAGCTTGTCGACGAGCTGATCGAGGAACGGGATGTTCTGGGTCTCGAACTTGTGAACCCCGTCATCGAGCCGGCCGACGAACTGGCCGTTCTTGTAGAAGAGCGCGCACTCGTCCTTCATCACGGTGATCTGCGCCTTGTTGGGGATCGTCTGATCGGCGTGCTTGTAGACGAGTAAGCCGCGCGCCTCGTCGGGCCGTGCGATGAACAGCTCCTGCGCGCCCTTCTTGACGAAGTCGAAGATGCCCATGCGATCCCCCGTTCGGTCCTGCGATGCGTGCGCGGTAACGATAGCCGAAAGCGGTGCCGTGAACATGCCGTACGATGCACGCCCATGGCTGCCGAAGACCTCGAGACGAAGCCTCCGTCGGCAAAAGCGGAGCGCTGGAAGTGCGAGGCGTGCGGTGCCGAGCAGCACTACGACGCGAAGACGCGGCTGCTCCGCTGCGACTTCTGCGGTGCGACGCGGCCCGTGCCCGCGGGCGCCGGCGCGATCGTGGAGCACGACCTGTTTGCCGGGCTCGAGCTCCTCCCGCAGGGGCTCGGCACGGCGAACGACAAGGTGACGCGCTGCAACGAGTGTGGTGCCACGGTTCACTTCTCCGGCGACAGGACCGCAGTGCAGTGCGCGTTCTGCGGCTCGTCGTCGGTGCTCGTGCAGACGGACAACCGCAAGCTGCTGCGACCCGAGTCGCTCGTGCCGTTTGCCGTCGACAAGCAGACGTCGCGTGACGCGTTCTTGCGGTGGCTGAAGAGCCTGTGGTTCCGCCCGAGCGATCTGCAGCGCCTCGCTCGCGTGGACGAGCTGGCGGGCGTCTACGTGCCGTTCTGGACGTACGACGCGCACGTCGACTCTTCGTGGACGGCCGACGCGGGCTACTACTATTACGTCTCCGAGGAGTACGAGGCGCAGGAGAACGGACAGACCGTCCTCAAGACGCGAGAGATCCGCCACACGCGCTGGGAAGACGCGTGGGGCCAGCGCGCCGACGACTACGACGACGTGCTGGTATGTGCGTCGGTCGGGCTGCCGCAAGGGCTCGCCGACTCGCTGAGGAGCTTCGATACCTCGCAGCTGCAGCCCTACACGCCCGGCTATCTCGCGGGCTGGAGCGCCGAGGAGTACGCCGTCGATCTGCGCGCGGGCTTCGTGACGGCGCAGGCGAAGATGGACGCGGACCAGCAGCAGCGCTGCTCCGGCGACGTGCCCGGCGACACGCAGCGCAGCCTGTCCGTGCAGAGCACGTACTCGAACCTCACGTTCAA
The DNA here is from genome assembly GCA_043729375.1 of Myxococcales bacterium. Lineage (GTDB taxonomy): Bacteria > Myxococcota_A > Polyangia > Palsa-1104 > Palsa-1104 > JBDTCO01. The sequence goes on along the minus strand of JAYTLP010000364.1, from coordinate 2,243 downwards.
GCACGTGCTCCTGCCCATCTGGATCGCGGCCTATCGGTACGACAAGAAGGTCTTCCGCTTCCTCGTGAACGGCCAGACCGGCGAGGTGCAGGGCAAGGCGCCCTACTCGACGTGGAAGATCCTCGGCGCGATTGCCGCGACAATCACGCTCCTCGCGATCCTCGTCGTCGTGTTCGGCGGCGGTGGAAGGAAGGAGCCGCCGTTGCGACAAACGCAGCGATCTCCTACTCTGCTTCTTCCCCGGCAAGGAGCAGTCTCTCGTGTCTGACGTGGTCGGTAAGAAGACGGTTCGAGTCGTGGCAGCGGTCGTCGAGCGCGAGGGCCGCTACCTCATCACGCAGCGCCGCGAGCACGCGGTGCTGGCGCTGCTGTGGGAGTTCCCGGGCGGCAAGGTCGAGCCCGGGGAAGCCGACGAGGACGCGCTGCGCCGCGAGCTGAAAGAGCGCCTCGACGCCGACGGCAAGATCGGCCGCAAGCTCGGTGAGAAGGTGCACGAGTACGACGGCTATCGCGTGGCGCTCGCGCTCTACGAGGCCACGCTCGTCGAGGGCCGCCCGCTCGTCGCCCGCCGCGTGAAGGACTTCCGCTGGGTCGGCTCCGCCGACTTCGACCAGTACCCGTTCCCCGACGCCGACCAGAAGACGATGGACCAGCTCCTCGGCTTCTCCCGATAAGGCACCAGAAAGCAACCTGTCCATGTCCAAGAAGACCAAGGAAGCGACCTCGCTCGGCGAGGTCACCGCGGGCGGAACCATCAAGTCGTCGGAGGCGGGCCTCGGTCGCCTCGGCTCCTCGCACCCGTCGGTTCGTTACATCATCGACGTGCTCGATCGGCTGCGCGCGCGGTCGTACGCGACGCACGCCATCGTCGCGGGCGAGCCCGGCACCGGCAAGGAAGGCCTCGCACACACGCTGCACGAGCTCATGCACCCCGACGGCGGCCCGCTCATCACGGTGTCCACGGCCGGGCGCCCCGAGTCGGTGGTCTCCGCCGAGATCTTCGGCGCCGCGCCCACGCAAAAGGGAGAGCGGCCCACCGAGGGTGCGGTCACGGCAGCGGATGGCGGTACGCTCGTGCTCGACGAGGTCGTCGGGCTCTCGTTGCAGCTTCAGCGCCGCCTGCTCGAGCTCGTCAAGACGGGCCGCTACACGCACGACAACGAGAGCAGGGAGCGTCGCACGCAGCTCACGCTCATCGTCGTCACCGACGGGAACTTACAGGCCGAGGTGCAGGCCGGTCGCTTCCGGCACGACCTCTATCACAAGCTCGCGCGCCTCGACTTCGTGCTCCCGCCACTGCGCGAGCGACCCGAGGACGTCGCGTCCGCCGCTCGCTGGATGGCGAATCGCGTGCGCACGTCGCGCGGGCTCTCCGCGAACGTCGTCCTCGACGGAGAAAAGGCGGGCGCGAACGGCATCACCATCCGCAAGGACGCGCTCGACGTGCTGAAGGCTCAGCGCTGGCCGGGCAACTTCCGCGAGCTCGAGGTCGTCATAGAGCGCGCGCTGATGCTGTTCTCCGACGGGACTCAGGTCACGCAAGAAGACGTGACACGCGCGCTGTCCGATCCGCGCGGATAGAAAATACCCCCGTCCCGGGCAACGCTACTTCTCGAGCGCCCAGGTGAACTCGTTGCGGCGCTTCAGATCCTCGTTGATCCTGGGGAGCAGGCCCTTCGGCAGTGCGGTCGTCGGGACGGAGACGTCCGAGACGAACGCGGTGAAGAAGTCGTCGTACATGTGCTGGATGCCCTTGTCGGCGGCCTTCTCGCCCCAGCTGTTCTCGACCTTCCACTTGATGACCTTGCCGTCCTTGCCGAGGTCGTACCCGGTGATGGTCATCGCATGGTTCGCGCTGTTGAGGCCGGTGCGCTGGATTGTCTCGCGGTCCGTGAGCGCGTGACCGACGCCGAGCGTCTCGTAGTCGTGCGCGCCGATGCTCATGATGCCCTTCGCGGCAGGTAGACCGCCGTAGGCCTCGGCGTTGCTCATGTACGGCGAGCTTTCCGCACCGACGGGCGCCGCGACGTAGACCTTCTTGCCCTGGTCGATCGCGTTGCGAACGGCCTGCTTCATGACCTCCACATCGCCCGTGTTGTAGGTGCTGTACTTGTGCACGCCCACGCCCTGCTCGCGCCAGCCGATGCGAGCCGCCTTCTGATCCTTCAGCGTGACGTACTGCGACGACTTCGCGCCGAGCTCCGCGGCGTAGGTCTGTGGCGTGTAGTCCTTGCCGTCCACGA
>JAYTLP010000363.1:0-3161 GCA_043729375.1 Myxococcales bacterium | reverse complement strand
CCATCGCGCGCGAGCTCTCGAAGCGCGGCGCGGGCGTGGTGCTCATCGGGCGCAGGCGCGACAAGCTCGAGGAGACGGCAGCGCTGTGTGCGGCAAGCGAGCTCTGCGAGCTCGACCTCACGGACCACGACGCCATCGTCCCCGCGGTCACTGCGCTCGCTGGCAAGCTCGGCCGCCTCTACGGTCTCGTGCACTGCGCTGGCGTGTCCGCAGTGCTGCCGCTGTCGGCCAGCAAGCCCGACCGAATGCGCGCGATGTACGACCTCAACTTCGTGGCGGGCGTCGAGCTCGCGCGCGGCCTCACGCGTCGCGAGGTGCTCGACGAGGAGGGTGGCAGCATCCTGTGGATCGGTTCGGTGGCCGCACACGTAGGCGCCCCGGGCCAGATCGCGTACTGCGCGAGCAAGGGGGCAGTCACCGCTGCGGTCCGCGCGATGGCGCTCGAGCTCGCGCCGAAGAAGACGCGCGTGAACGTGCTCTCGCCGGGCGTCGTCGCCACCGAGATGACGAACGCCCAGAGCAACAAGCTCTCGCCCGAGCAGTGGCAGCGAATCGTCGAGCGGCACCCGCTCGGCGTCGGTTGCCCCGAGGACGTGGCACGTGCTGCGGCGTTCATGCTCGATCCGTCCAGTACCTGGATCACCGGCGCCGACCTCGCGGTCGACGGCGGATACATGCTGCACTGATGGCGACATCGAGAGAGGCACGATGACCCCGATCTCCACCGCGGCCGCGCAGCAGATGATGGCCGACGCGCTCGACGAGCCCGTCGCGTCGGTCGTGCCCGACCGCAGCCGCGATTCGATGGCCGGCTGGGACTCCATGGGCGCGCTCGCGCTGATGGCCGAGCTCGACGACCGCTTCGGCATACAGCTCACCTCCGACGAGTCCCTGCAGATGCTCAAGGTGGGCGACATGCTCGCTTACCTTCGCGAACGCGGCGCGCTGACGGACTGACGGATGCCCGGCGCGCCTGCCTACGAGAAGACCACGAAGCTTGTCGGCCGCGCGCTCGGCATGGAGCCGGACGAGCTCCGCGCGAGCTTCGTGACCGCGACGCGCGAGCACCTCCCGCAGATCCTCGCCATCCGGCGCAAGATCCTGGGTGACCGGCTCGCGTGGGATGACGACCGCTATCTCACGTGGCGCTACGACTTCGACGGCGTGACGGATCCGCGCGGGAAGTGCTTCGTGGTCGTGCGCCGCGGCGAGGTGCTCGGCCTCGTCGGCGCGGAGCACGTGCGGCTCACGTACGGGGCAACGCGATTGCCATCTCTGCTAATCATGGACATCGCGGTCGAGCCTGCCATCGACGGTTCCGGTCTCGGGATCTGGATGGACCTCGCGCTGTTCGATTTGCACCCGGTGGTGCTCGCGATCGGCGCCAATCCGAATTCCATCCGGCTCGTCGAGAAGCTGTTCTCCGCGCTGCCGCCGCGGAAGCATTTCGTGACGCCGGTGCGCTTCACGCGCTTCTTCCAGAAGCGGACCGGGCGCGCGTACGTGTCTGCGCTGCTGGCCTTGCCGGTCGACTTCGCGGTGCGCAGCTGGCGCAAGCTTGCGCGGCTCCGCGATCGCGGCCTCGAGCTGCGAGCCATCTCGCGGTTCGATGGCTCGGTCGAGGATCTCTTCGCGCGTCGCATCGCTCCCGCCGAGGTGACCTTCGAGCGAACCGCTGCAACGCTGAACTGGCGTCTCTTCGGCAACCCACGCACGAGCTACGAGGTCACGGGGGCATACGACGGCGCGACGCTCGTCGGCTACATCGCGTGGCACCCTACGAACCGGCGCGATGCACTCCGTGAGGTCGGCATCGTCGACTGGATCGTGGATGCCGCACACCCCGCGGCTTTCGAGGTCCTCGTGCTCGACGTGCTGAAGCGGGCCGCGCGCGCCGACGTCGACCTGGTGCATGCCACCCCGCTCCTCGCACGCGTCGAGCCCTCGTTGCGGCGGCTCGGTTTCCGCGCTGCCAAGCGTGCCTACAACGTGGTCGGCATCCGCGTCGCCGAGCCCGAGCGCTGGCCACGCCTGCTCGATGGTGGCGCCTGGTACCTGAACGAGGCCAACACCGATCGCGACGGGCTGGCATAGAGGTGGCGCTGGGTCCGATCGACGATGTGAACCTCGCGACGATGGCGGCTGGCAACGTGGTTCGCGATTACGCCGCGCAAGGCGAGCTGTTCCCGCCGGAGAGAACATTGCTCGACCTCGTGCGCGACGAGATGCAAAACCAACCAATCCTCGATCTCGGCGTGGGTGGCGGTCGCACGGTCGAGGCGCTGCGCGCGCTCGGCCCAGGCTACGTCGGGCTCGACAACTCGGCAGCCATGATCTCCATCTGCAAGAAGCGCTTTCCGGATGCGCGCTTCGAGCTCGGCGACGCGCGCGACCTCTCGCGCTGGCCCGACGGATACTTCGCGCTCGTGACGTTCTCGGGCAATGGCCTGTGCATGGTCGGCCACGAGGACCGGTTGCGCGTCATCGCGGAGGTGTTTCGCGTGCTGCGGCCGGGCGGGGCGTTCGCGTTCTCCACCTTCAACCGTCGCAGCCCGGACCACGACGCGGGCTTTCGCTTCCCCGATTTTTCGCTCTCGCTGAATCCGGCTCGCACGGCCGTGCGTGCCGCGCGCTTCGTGAAGCACACGCTGCTGCGCGTGCGCAACCGTCACCGCCATCTGCCCCTCGAAGATCGATGCGCCGACTACTCGATCATCAACGACCTGTGCCACGACTACGGCACGCTGCTGTACTACCTCGACCTCGCCACGCAGCGGAAGCAGCTCGTCGTCGCCGGCTTCGAGAAGCACGCCCCCGCGTACGACCACGATGGCCGCCTCATCGAGCACGACAGCACCGAGAGCTCGCTCGCGCTGCTGGCCCGAAAGCCTCGGTAGCTAGGCGACTGTGATGAGCTTCGGGTCGAGCGTGCCCGAGCCGTAGACCTCTCGGTAGTAGCGCAGGAAGCACGAGAGCATCGAGTCGGGATTGTCGAGGTCGTAGCGGCCGGGTGCGCCGCCCTTGAGCGGCGCGAGAAGGTTGCGCGCGCACCAGCTGTCGATGGCGACGGGGTCTTGCCCCGCGACCACCACTCCGACACGGTGTGCGGACGCAGCCTCGAGGCGGAGGTCGGCGTCCTCGTTCCATGAGCCCCGCGGGAT
>JAYTLP010000362.1:0-4526 GCA_043729375.1 Myxococcales bacterium | reverse complement strand
CGGCCGATGGTGACTTCAGGTTTGTCGAAGTCGAGGCGTTTGGAGTCGCCACCCTTCTCACTAACAAGGATTGAGAACATGCCGGTCGATGTCTCCTTGGTCGAAGAGCGGTTCCGCGAGCGCTACGCAACGTACGTGAGTTTCCGCTTACGGGTCAAGTAATTGGCCGGCGGAGATGATCCTGTGGCAGCGTCGGGCATGGCGATTACGCGTTCTGGGCTTGACCGATTCGACGCCGTCGTCGTGGCAGGGATGCTGGCTCTCGCGGGCTCCACCGTCGGCAGCAGCGTGGCTCGTGCGGCGCCCGCTGTGAAGTCGTCCGCGGTCAAGGTGCCCGTTATCGGGCACGAGCGTTTCTTCGTCGTCATCCACGGGGTCGAGGAAGCGGACGGAGTGAAGAGCGAACTCGTGCCCGAGCTCGGACGTCTCTTCGCAGAGGAGATCGCGCGGCACCCGGAGCTGGCGCTCCGCCTGCCCGGCGTCAGCGCGGACCCTGCGACCGATCCAGTGGCCTTCAAGGAGAGCCTCCACAGGAACGGCGTGAACCGCGCGCTCGACATGTCGCTGCGCGTGCTCGAGGTCACGAGCGCGCTCGAACCGCCGCCCGAGGGCAAGCCGTTTCGCATTTTGAAGCGCGGCATCCGGCTCGCGATCTTCGGTACGACGCTCCCCGAGAAGCTCATGGCCATCGGTGGCGACGGCGATGCAAACGTCGCCGCAGAGATCCGCAAGAACGAGGATGACTCTGCGGAGGGCAAGAAACTGATGCTGGAGGCGGCGACCACCGCCATCAAGCAGGCGGTCGACATGACGGTTACCAAGCTCGAGCTCCCGGCGCCCAGAGACGCGAAGGCGAAGAAAAAGAAAAAGTAGCGCCGCAGCTCAGCGTGCGAGCTCGAGGTTGTCGAACACGACCGTGCCGCCGAGAGCGCCCACGGCGACCATACCGCGTGCCGGCCAGGCCTCGTCGGAGCAGCGCAAAACCCGTCGCGTCGCGGAGGCGAGCTCGATGTGGCCGTCACGCGCCGACAGCTTGAACGCGGCCAGAGCCCCTACCGGCAGCTCCTCATCGGTGAGCGCGCTCGCGTCGCAGCCCGCCTGGGTGATGGAGTCGAGGAGCCCCGTGCGGCCGGGGTTGACCACGAGCACGCTGGGGGCAGCGTTCGGTGCGATGCGCACTGCGACGTAGCGGCCCTCGCCCGGTGCACCAAAGAGTATCGCCGCGGCGTCTGCGCTCGTCCCGTGCGCAGCGCGCCCCGCCAGCAGCGATAGCGAAAAGCCGGCTTGCGATGGGCCGGCGACCGATGGTCCGTCGAGGAGCGCATAGTCGACCACCGCGCCTTGCCGCGGTGCGTCCGTGTCGACGACGAGCGCACCACCCACGGTGCGCACATGATCGGCGCGGCTCGGAGAGAGCGTGATGCCCTCGCCGAAGTCGATCGTCGGAGGCGACTCGAACGGACCGCGCAGCGAGCGGAGGAACACGGACGCGTGCGCGCTCGAAGGCCCCGTCAGATCCGAGCCCCCGCACAGCAGCACGGTCCCGTCGAGAAGCCGGGTCGCGGTGTGGCCATGTGCGAGGAAGCCTGCGATCGCCGTGACCGCGCCGCGCGGATCGCCGCCGAGGATCACGCTCGTGCTCGCCAGCGCTGCACCGTCCCACCCGCCGGCCAAGAGCACGCTGCCATCCTCGAGAGCGGTCACCGTCCCGTCGCTGCGCCTGCTCGGCAACGACGGCAGTGCCACGACGCCGTCGTCACGACCGCTCCACGCGGAGACGAGCGCGCTCGGGCCCGTCGCATCGTTCAGACCGACGACGAGCCCGCTGTCGAGACGGACGGCTGCGCCCGCCGGCCCCGCGAGCAGCGAGCCGCGCTGTTCGGTCGGATCGTAAACCTCGACCAGCGGGACGCTGCCGCCTTCCGCCTGACCGCCGACGAGAAGGACGAGCCCGTCGCTGCGCAGGAGCGCGGTGTGGCCCGCGCGGCCGACCGACAGCGCGGGCGCGTCGGAGAAGGCGTCGGTCGCGGGATCGTAGAGCACCGCCGAATCGAGCGTGCGGTCCATCGCGCACGCGCTGCCATTGAGCTCGAGGCAGCCGCCGGTGAGCAACACGCGACCATCGGGCAGAGCAACGCTCGCGTGGTATGCGCGGGGCCCGCCACCGAGGAGCAAAGGCTTGCCCACGACACGTCCCTCGACGTCGAGCACGACCGCGCCCTCGAACGCGACCGCGCTCGTGCTCGCGGGCGCGCCCCCGGCGACGAGCACGCGTCCGTCTTTCAGACGCGTGGCCGTGTGACCGAGCACGGAGCGCGCGTCGAGCGTGGTGCCGCCCGGGTCGGCCAGCTCGAAGCGCGCCGTGGGCGAGCTCGCGTCGCCCGCCGGAAGGTAGCGCTCGATGGGCGCGACGCCGTGGCCGTCTCGGCCGACGCCGCCGCTGAGCACGACGCTCCCATCGAACAGCAGCGTGGCGTGGTGCCCGGCCCGCGCGTAGGCCATCGTGGCGGTCTCGCAGAAGGTGTCGGGGAGCCCGTAAGCGATCGAGAGCACGTGTGCGCCGCTCCACAGCCCCGGCAGCTCGAGCGGCGCGGTGCGACCGAAGGGCTCCGCACCTGCACCGACCCCCGCCAGCGTGACAACGCGGGTGTTCCGCGGCAGCGCGAGAGACAGCTCGGTGGCGCTCGAGGACGCAGACGTTACGCTCTGCACGTTCGGCGCGAAGTCTCCCAGGCCGCGCACGCTCAGCGAAGTGGCGACGCCGGTCCCGCACGGCGTCGGGAGCGCGGGCACGAGGACGAGTTCGCGCGGCGCATCGCAACCGGCCCACGCCAGCAGTCCGAGCAGACAGTGGGCGGTCCGCGTCACCGGTGGAGGACCGTACCACGGGGCACGCGTGCTACGCTGTCATCCGCATGGAGCCGATCACCTTCGGCAAGTATGTCCTCGTGGAGAAGATCGCCGAGGGTGGGATGGCGGTCGTCTACCGCGCCAAGCTCAAGGGTCCGGGCGGGTTTGAAAAGACGCTGGTCGTGAAACAGATCCGCGAGGAGCTGGCGGCGCGCCCGGAGTTCGTCGAGCTCTTCGTCAAGGAAGCGAAGACAACGGTGCAGCTCACGCACGCCAACATCGTGCCGGTCTTCGAGCTCGGCATGGTGGACGGCACGTACTTTCTCGCCCTCGACCTGGTCGACGGCCCGCCGCTCGCCAGGCTCGTCGATGGTGGCAGACTTCCGCCGCCCATCGCGGCGTATGTGGCCGAGCAGATCTTGCGGGGGCTCGACTACGCGCACCGCCGCGGGATCGTGCACCGCGATCTGTCGCCGGCCAACGTGCTGTGCTCACGCGATGGCGAGGTGAAGCTGCTCGACTTCGGCATCTCGGCGGAGGTCAGCGGGCGTGCCATCGTCGGCGGATCGCGCGGCTACGTCGCACCCGAGCAGGAGGCAGGCGACCGCGTGGACGCGCGCTCCGACCTGTACACCGTCGGCGTCCTGCTCTGGGAGATGCTCGCGGGGCGTCGGCGTGATCACGGCATGCCCGAGGAAGCGCCCCCACCGCTGCGCGAGGTCATCGACCGCGCCGTCGCCCTCCGTCCCGACGAGCGCTTCGCCACCGCCGAGGCCATGCTCTCGCCCGTCACGCGCTACCTGCGCGACACCGAGGCCTCGACGCAGGCCGATCTGGCGCGCCTGGTCCGAAAGCGCGCCCCCGATGTTCCCCCCGCGGAGCAGCGCGCGCGCACACACACTCCCGGCCCTGCCACGGCACCGATGGCAAGGCGCGACGCAAGCGCGACGCCCCCGATGGGTCTTGTCGCGCATCCGGCGAAGGAGGTCACGTTCGCAACGCGCTTCATCGAGGCCGAGGCCGAGGCCGAGCCCGAGCCCGAGCCCGAGCTCACGCCGAGCACGCGCAGCGACGAGCGCGCGACGCGGTCGTTGCCCCTCCCGCTGCTCGCGGGCGGTGGCCTCCTGCTCGTCGTCGTTTCCGCGTTCGCGGGCTCGCGGCTGCGCGACACCGTCGGCACCTCGCCGCCTCCCGTGGTGGCGACCGCGCCGGTGCCGGCGACGCTGGCGGTCACCCTGTCATCGTCGAAGGCCGCCCTCACCATCGATGGTGAGCCTGCGCTGCGCGAGCCGGATGGCACGTTGCGCCTGGCCGCCGGCGAGCACGTGCTGGTGGCCACGCTGCCCGGTCGCCCCCCCGCCGCGCAGACGGTCGTGGTTGTCGCCGGCGAGCACCGCGCGGTGTCGCTCGTGCTCACGGCGGAGATCGGCACGCTCACCATCCGCACGGAGCCGGCAGGCGCCGACGTGCGCATCGGTGAGCGCTCGCACGGAGCCAGCCCCGTGACCGTCGACGTCCCGCTCGATGTGCCGGCGAGGGTTCACGTCGAGCACCGCGACTACGCGCCCGCGGATCGCCTCGTGACACCCGAGGAGCTCAGCGGTGGACCGCCGCGCGCAGGGAGCATCACCGTCAAGCTCTCTGCCCTGCCCCGCGGCCTCCTCACGCTCGGCGCG
>JAYTLP010000361.1:0-9047 GCA_043729375.1 Myxococcales bacterium | reverse complement strand
GGCAGCGCGCTCTTTTACCCGAAGCACGAGAAGTCGGCGTCCATGGCCGCCTCCACCGTGGAGCACGTCGCCAAGGCAGTCCGCAAGGCGATGGCCAAGGGCAAGATCGCCACGCCCGTCACGTCGCACACCGCATCGGGCAACGAGCCGCTCCGTGCGGCGGCAGCGCCCGCAAAGTAACCAGCAACGCAAGAACCCGGCGGCCCGAAGAGCGATCTTCGGGCCGTTTCTATTGGTCGAAGGCCCGACAGCAACTTAAACGATGGGGACTTAAACGACGGGGACATAAACGACGGGGACAGGATCTGCGACCTCAAGTGTTCGTTACGATGAGGAAAATAGACGTGAACGACCAGCGGAGTTACTCGCATTACGAGCTCTAACTCTGCTGGCTGTGTGCAGCGATAACCTCATTCATTAAAGATACTTACCTGGGTAGAGGTTGTCCCCGGCTTGGAAGTGGGCGAGATGTGGTTCAGATGGCTAGCGGTCTGGGGGGTTCTGGGGGCTTTGCCAGGGTGGGCTGAGCCGACGACGCGGCTCGAAGTGCATGCGCCGAGCGCCAAGCCGGAGCGGTACTTGCTCCTCGTGCGCGGGCGGAAGCGCGTGCGGTACGAGGTGCTGCTGAACGCGCTGCCGATCGCTGCGGGGACGGGGGACGACACCCAGGTCGCTGTGCCCATCGATCCGAGCTGGCTGCGGACGGGCGAGAACGCGCTCGAGGTGAAGGTCGCGGCGGCGGCAAAGGCGATGAAGAGCGAATGCTCCGCGCTCGAGCTCGCGCTGCACGTTCTGCCCGCGGGTGCCGACGAGCGTGAGCTCGACGAGCTGCGCCTCGTGCACTGGCGGCTCACCGCGCGCCCGCTGCCGCACCAGATCGCGGCGTTCGTGCTGCCGGATCGCGGCTGGCCGATCGGTCAGCTCTGGGCGGAGGCGGAGGTGGTGCGCACGCTCACCGACGACGACAAGACGGCGCTCGCAGCGCTGCAGAAGAAGCGCGTCGATGCCTTTCGCACCGGCGACAGGGCCACCCTCGAGAAGCTGGAGCACTTTCGCCTCGCCGTCGCGACGCAGGCCGGACCGGCGGTGCGGGACGAGGCGAAGAAGATGCTCGACCTCATCACCGCGCCCGACCAGCGAAAGCAGCTCGAGGCGCTCGCGCTCGGGGAGCCGGCGACTTTCGAGCTGGTGGGGGACGGACGCGTTGCGATCGTGGAGAATCCGATCACTGGCGCAGCGCAGTCGATGCGCACGTGGGCTGCGCGCGTCGCGGGGGCCTGGGTCATCGTCCCCGACAGCGTGCGCTGATTAAACGAGCGGCATGCGCTAGCCTGTCGCCGTCATGTGTCAGCTCCTCGGGATGAACTGCAACACGCCTACGGACATCTGCTTCTCGTTCGAGGGTTTCACGGCGCGCGGCGGCGAGACCGATGTGCACAAGGACGGCTGGGGCATCGCCTTCTTCGAGGAGCGCGGCTGCCGCGTGTTCATGGACTCGAAGGCGACGGTCGAGTCGCCCGTGGCCGACATGGTGCGGCGCTACCCGATCCACTCGAAGAACGTGATCGCGCACATCCGCAAGGCGACGCAGGGCAAGGTCGCCCTGGAGAACACGCACCCGTTCATGCGGGAGCTGTGGGGGCGCTACTTCCTTTTCGCTCACAACGGCAACCTGGTCGACTTCCACCCGAGGCTGTCGGGCAGCTTTCTCCCCGTCGGTGACACGGATAGCGAGCGCGCGTTCTGCTTCATCCTCGACCGCCTGCGCGAGCGCTCGCCGCTACAACAGCCCCCCCTGCCCGAGCTGCACCACTTGCTCGAGGAGCTCACCGCCGAGATCCGCGTGCACGGCGACTTCAACTACCTGCTCTCCAACGGCGACGCGCTCTTCGCACACTGCGCCACCAGGCTCAGCTACATCGTGCGGCGCGCGCCGTTTGCCACCGCACACCTCATGGATCGCGACGTGAACATCGACTTCGCGCAGGTCACCACGCCGGACGACCGCGTCGCGGTCATCGCGACGATCCCGCTCACGGACAACGAGACATGGACGGCAATCGAGCCCGGCCAGCTGTTGCTCTTCGTCGACGGGGCACCGGTGCTCTGATGCACAAGCCGGGGCTCAGGCACATCCAGACGGAGCGCCTGAAGGCTCTGTTCAAGCTCGTCGTCGCGGGCAAGGTCGTGGCGCCGGTGAGCAACATGATCCTGCACCTCGCCGGCTTCAGCGACGTGGCCGACCAGATGGAGGTCCTCTACGGCCTCGACCAGTCGGGCTTGCGCGCGGCGCTCGTCATCGCGCTTGCCGAGCGGGGCTGAGTGCAGCTCCTCGACGGCGTTCATGCGCTGGTCCTGTATGCGATGGTGCCGATCGTGCTCGCGGTGGCGTACGTCAGTCACCGCGTGTACGAGGCCGGCCTCCGCCGCGCACCGCTCAACTCGTGGGGGCGCGCCGCACCTCGCGAGGTGCGGCCGATCTTCACGCGCATGCAGCACGCGCAGCTGAACGCGCTCGAGAATCTTCCGGTCTTCGCGGTGCTCGTGATGGCCGCGCACTTCGAGGGCCACGCGGCGCTGGGCGACGTCGTCGCGCCGTACATCCTGTTCTCGCGGCTCGCGCAGACCTCGCTGCACCTCGTGGGTACGACGCCGAAGCTGGTCTTCATCCGCGGGTCGTTCTGGTTCGTGCAGGTTGTGCTGTTCGTCTACCTCGCCGTGCAGCTCGTCCGGTAGCTCCTTCACTTCGGCGTGGGCGCGTCCGCGAGCGTGAACGGGTAGGTCACGACGACATCGCCCCCATGCTCCGGCGCGTCGAAGCGTGCCGCATACATCGACTCCTGCATGCACTCGCGAAGGCCCTTGTCGTCGATGTTCGTCTCGTCCTCCACGACGGCGCTGTCGGCGACCATGCCCGCGAGGTCCGGATCGCCGCTGATCGTGAAGCGCAGCACGACCGTGCCGTGGAGGTCGGGGATCGCCGAAAGCGCTGCCTCGAAGCAGTCCTTCATGAGCGGCGTCACCTCCTGCAGGGCCTCCTGGATGTACGAGGCACCGAGCGTTCCGCTCCGGGTCATTGCCGTCGACAGCGTGTTCTCCGCAGCCGGCCGGTGCGCGCGGATCACGGCGAGCAGCTCGTCGTGCACGGCCTTGATGTGCGCGATGTCGGAGTGTCGAGAGGCTACCGTCGACGAGGCGGGCGCGACAAAGTGCGCGGCGACCGGGGCCGGCGGCACCGGGGAAAGCCCGGTGTGACGCGCATGCGCCGTCCAGAGCAACGCGACGGCGACGGCTGCGACGGCCAGCTTCCACATGAGGGCTCCTTTGACTGCGGTGGCGAGGTGAAACAGCGGTGAGCCCACGAGCGCGCGCTGCCACGTTGCTCGAGCGCCGTACCGACGGTCGAGGGTGTCGCGCACGCGCTCGAGCGCCGTCTTGAGGTGAGAGCGGACGGTCCCGGCGGGCACGTGCAGGCGCGCGCCGATCTCCGCGGACGACAGCTCCCGCCAGTAGCGCAGGAGCAGCGTCTCGCGGTAGGGGTCGTCGAGCGCGAGCACCGCCTCGACGAGGATGCGGTTCAGCTCGAGCGCCTCGACGAGCTCGGCCGGACTTTTTGCGTGCTGTGCCTGCTCGAACGCGTGCTCGCGAGCGATGCGGCGCGCATCGCCGCGGAACGCCATGCGCCGGGCGTTGCGCATGACCTCTCCGAGCCACGGGCGCGGCGCACCGTCCTCCGGCGGTCGCTTCAAGACGGACAGCCAGGTCTCCTGCTCGAGATCGTCCCCTTCCCTGCCCCCCAGGCTCCGGGCCATGCCCCGGACGAAGCTGGCCTGGGCGAGGAGCGTGTCGAGCGTGGCGTCCATTCCTCTTCACCATGCCGCCGGGGGCCCGGGTGTTGAAAAAAATGCGAGGTCCGCCGCAAGGCCCGGGCCGTGAGTACAATGGCGGCGCATCCACGGAGCGCCTTTCGCCGATGCCACGACCATGATTGCGACCCACCACCGCCACTTGCTCTGGGACTGGAACGGCACGTTGCTCGACGACCTCGACCTGTGCGTCGACATCGTCAACGGGATGCTCGGTCGTCGCAGCCTCCCGCGCATCGACGTGCCCGGGTACCACGAGCACTTCGGCTTTCCCGTGCGTGGCTTCTACGAGCGGGTCGGTTTCGACCTGTCGGGCGACGCGTTCTTTGCACTGTCGAACGAGTTCATCTCCGAGTTCGACGCGCGCCGCCTCGAGGCGCGGCTCCACGCAGGTGCGGACGAGTTGCTCGCGCGCATCAACGCATCCGGTCGGCAGCAGTCGATCCTGTCCGCCCACCGGCAGACCACGCTGCACGAGATTGTCGAGCTGCTCGGCATCGACCACCACTTCCACAGCATGGCCGGGCTCGACGATGCGCACGCGCACGGCAAGATCGATCGAGGACATGCGCTCGTGAGCGACCTCGCGCTACCGCGCTGCGAGCTGATCCTCGTCGGTGACACGCTGCACGACTTCGAGGTGGCGGGCGCGCTCGGCATCGACTGCGTGCTCGTAGCGCGGGGACACCATGCGGCAGAGCGCCTGCGTGCGTCGGGTGCGCGCGTGGTGGACGACCTCCGCGAGCTGGGCGACGCTCTCTAGACCATGGCCAACGAAGACGCAAAGCGCCGCGCCGCCCGCGCCGCGATGGAGCACGTGAAGCCCGGTGAGATCATCGGCGTGGGCACCGGCTCCACCGTCGGGTTCTTCATCGAGGCGCTCGGCGAGAAGACCGTCGCGATCGCCGGCACGGTGTCGAGCTCGGAGGATTCCACGAAGAAGCTGCGCGCGCTCGGCATCCCCGTGCTCGATCTCAACGACGTCGGCACGCTGTCGCTCTACGTCGACGGCGCCGACGAGGTGGACCCGCAGCTCTGCCTCGTCAAGGGCGGCGGAGGCGCTCTCACGCGGGAGAAGATCGTCGCGGCCTGCTCGATCAAGTTCGTATGCATCGTCGACGCGTCGAAGAAGGTGCCGGTGCTCGGCACCTTCCCGCTTCCCGTCGAGGTGATCCCGATGGCGCGCAACCACACCGCCGAGGCGCTGCGGAAGCTGGGCGGCCGTCCCGTGTGGCGCGAGCGTCTCGTCACCGACAACGGCAACCACGTGCTCGACGTGCACGGCCTGTCCATCACGGATCCGTGCGGCCTCGAGCGCGAAATCAACGCCATCGTCGGCGTCGTCACGGTCGGTCTGTTCGCAGCGCGCCCGGCGGACGTGCTGCTCACCGGCGAGTAGCCTCGATCAGGCGAGCTTGCCCGCGGCGGCGAGCGCCTTCAGCTCCGCGTTTCCACCGATGAGCGTCCCATCGACGAAGACCATCGGGAAGGTGGGGAAGCCCGCCCACAGCTTGATGGCGAGCCGCCGCCTCCACTCGCCGAAGTAGCTGCCGTACTCGAGGTACGTGTAGGCAACGCCTTTGTCGGCGAGGAGCTGGCGCGCCTTCTTCACGACGGGGTTCTGCTTCATGCCGACGACGACCACGTGGTCGCGCGCAACGGCGGCGGCCACCTCGTCGACGGTGTCGCGGTGCATCTTGCCGACCAAGTCCGTGACGGCGGGTGCGATCTTCTCGGGGGCCAGCGTGGGTCGTGACATGGACGGCACGCTACCTCATGTCCGGGTGGTATGCTGGACTGTGTTCGTCGACTTTCTCTACGAGCTGCGGCGCACCGGAGTGCGCGTCGGTGCACAGGAGGCGCTCGCGCTGGCGGACGCGCTGAGCCGCGACCTGCACGGCACCAGCCTCGACGGATTTTACGACGTGGCGCGCTCGCTGCTCGTCCATCGCGAGGGCGACCTCGACGCGTTCGACGCCGCGTTCAGTTCGTACTTCCACGGCATCGAGCGCTCGTCCGTCGAGATCGCCGACGAGCTGCTCGAGTGGTTGCGCGACCCGGTCGCGCGAAAGCAGCTCAGCGACGAGGAAAAGGCGATGCTCGAGTCCCTCGACCTCGAGGAGCTCAAGCGTCGCTTCCAGGAGCGCCTCGCCGAGCAAAGGGAGCGCCACGACGGTGGCAATCGCTGGATCGGCACCGGGGGCACGTCTCCGTTCGGCCGCGGTGGCTATCACCCCACGGGGATGTCGGTCGGTGACGGACCTTCGGGCGGTGCCGGCGCGATGGCGCGCGCGGCGTTGCGGAGCGCGCGCGGGCTGCGCTCCGATCGCACCGTGGACGTGCGTCAGATCGAGCTCGCGCTCCGCCGCCTGCGCGCCTTCGTGCGCGAGGGCGCGCCGACGGAGCTCGATCTCGACGCGACGATCGACGCCACCGCGAAGAACGCGGGCGAGCTCGAGGTCATCACCCGGGCGCAGCGACGACCTGCGTTGCGGGTCGTGTTGCTCCTCGACGTGGGCGGGTCGATGGAGCCGCACGTGTCCGTGTGCGAGCGCCTGTTCTCCGCGGCCCGCAAGGCGACGCACTGGAAGCGCCTCGAGGTCTATTACTTCCACAACTGCGTCTACAGCCACGTGTACCCGACGGCGCAGCTCACGCGCGGCATCGCGGTCGACCAGGTGATCGCTGCCACGGACCCGAGCTGGAAGCTCATCGTGGTCGGCGATGCGCTCATGGACCCGTCGGAGCTCTTCGCGGGCGGCTCGTCGTGGACCTACGACGACTGGAGCAGCCAGCCCGGCATCGCGTGGCTGCAGCACCTCGCGTCCACGTACCGTCGCGCCGCGTGGCTCAACCCCGAGCCGGAGGCCTACTGGCGCGGCTCGGCAGCAACCATCGCGCGCCTGTTTCCGATGTTCCGTCTGTCTCTGGAGGGACTTTCGCGTGCGGTCCAGCACCTCAGTCGCGCGGGCAGTCAGTGATGCTTCGTCGACGACGAGGATTTCTGCTCGATGCCTTGCAACGCACCGTCTCGCGGCCGAATCTCACCTCGGGGCCAGGTAAAGAAGCGGCGCAAGGGCGCTGGCGCACCACAGTAGATCGTCCCATGCTTGGAAGGACTGCCATGGCCGAGATCTCCGACACCAAAGACTGCCCCCTCTGCGGCGAGACCATCAAGGCCATCGCCATCCGCTGCAAGCATTGCCAGGCGGACCTCTCGATCCCGGACTTCGATCGCGGCACGCAAACGCCGCGGCGCGTGGCGGGCGCGCGGCTGAGCGACGCGGAGTTCGAGCAACACTTTCTCGACTTCGCGTACGAGGCCCGCGAGGCGCTGAATGCAATCTCGGTAGCGCACGCGCTCAAGATTCCCATTGCGCAGGCAGACGAGCGCCTCGAGGATCTCGCCGCGTCCGAGGTCATCCTCCGCCACGTCGACGACGATGGCGCCGTCTTCTACACGCTGCCCGGCCGGCACCGCGCCACGGCGCAGCTCCAGCGTACCGGTGTCGGGCCAGGCTCCATCCTGGTGCCCCACGGTGTCGACCCCGCCTTTTTCGTCGGTCCGTCGCCTCCGACGGAGGCCGCCGCGGTCACGGGGCTCGTCCTCAACATGTGCATGCCGGGCGTGGGCTCCATCGTCGCGGGCAAGCCCGGGCCAGGCATCGCTCAGCTCGCGATGCTCGTCGCCGGGATCCCGCTGTGCTTCGTGCTGATTGGCTTCCCGCTCGTATTCGCGGCGTGGCTGTGGAGCATCATGACGGCCGCCGGCGCTCTGCAAGAGGCGCGGCGTACACCGGCCACGATGTAGTTTTGCCGTCGCTGTGTAGGCGTATGGAATCACTCGTTGCCATCGATAATTTCCGAGCCGTTTGTCGTTGCGATCGATACAGTAGAAATCCGGAGGTCTGATTCACATGAAGACCAGCATGCTCTCCTCGCTCACGCTCCGCGCCATCCTCCGACCCACCGTCGTCATGGGAGGGCTCGCGCTGCTCGCGCTCCCGACCGTCGGCATGCTGCTGTGTCGCCACTGTGCGGCCGATACGGAGCTCGCGTCCACGGCAGTGGCACTCGATCTGGACGCGCCGAGCGATCCGGCCTGCTACTACGAGTCGGCGTTTTCGGGCGGCACGGTCGTGCTCGAGCGCGCGGCCGTCGAGGGTCACCCGATGCACCTCACGCAGCGCTACCAGTGGCTCGACGGCTGCACCTGGGAAGCCCAGGAGACGCTCGTCCCGCACGGCTCGCTGTTCTCGTACTCGTACGAGGAGCACGTGGTCTCGTGCGAGGTCGGCGCGGTGCCTGCGCGTGCCTGCGAGCGGCGGGGCGTCGTCACGATGCGCTCTGCGCCCTAGGCCGATTCCATCCTGATCGCGTCCGGTTCGCCGCGGTGCGCGCTTCCAGCTCACCGCGGGCCTTCTCGACTTCTCGGTGTGGATTGCTCCGTTCAGTGCGCTTGGCAGTGCGCCGGGCGGTACGGCACGCGCCGACCAGATGCCGGACGTGGTGATGGACAGCGAGCTGGCCAAGCTGCACTTCCACGTGGGTGCCGAGCACCAGGCGCGTGGCGAGTACGCAAAGGCGGTCGTCGAGTTCCGCGCGGCGTACGACGTCGTGCCGTTACCGGCACTGCATTAAGACCTGACGCGGTGAGAGGAGCGCCTCGGTCACCCGAGGCGACCAATCGAGGAGTACGAGCAGTTCCTTGCGGCAGATCCCGACACGAGCTCGCGACCGACCGTCGAGGCACGTCTCGTCACGCTCGAGGCGTCGCTGCAACAGCGCCTGCCCGTCTGGCTGCCGGTGGACGTTCGGCATGCTCGGGGGCGGCGCCCTCGCGACGGGACCCGCCCTCTACCACGGCGCTGGCACGCGCCACGACGATTGCAAAGCAGCAATCTCGGCAGCGATCCCGTGCACCGAGTCGCGCATCGACTGGACGCAGACTCCAGAGCGAGGCGGCATCGGTCTTCTGGTGACGGGTGGCGTGCTCCTCGCCGTCGACCTCGGCCCGTGGGCCGCGTGGGGCAAGGGGAGGCAGGCGCAATGAGGTAAGGTCTGTTCCTCGCGCTGCTCCTCTCCGGATGTCGCGACTACTCGCTGCTGCGGAACGGCGTTCCCCCCGCTCACCGACGGCGGCGCGGCGGACGCATCGGTGGAAGACGCAACGAGCGATGC
>JAYTLP010000360.1:0-4964 GCA_043729375.1 Myxococcales bacterium | reverse complement strand
TCGCTGATCTCGGCGTGCAGCGCGTCACGGTCGGCGGTCACCGCGGCGAGCGCTGCCTCTGCGTCCGTCGCCTTGCGGTGCCAGTGCGCGACGGCCGCGCTTTCCTCGACGGGCACCGCGTCGACGTGCTCGCCGACACGCACCACGTCGCCGATCTGATTCGTCGTCATCGTCGCGCCCTCCTCGTCATAGCGAACGCCCATACTCCCCACATCACCAGCGGCGACACCGCCCGCTCCCGCCCGATCAGCGCCGCCGGCAGCCAGAGAGCGCAGCCGAGCAGCAGCAGCGTGAGGGCGCGGAGGCGGGTCACGGCGGGAACTCCTGCGCTCGGTAGCGCGGCAGCCACTCCCCCGAATCCGCGCCGTGGCGGTCAAGGAACGGAATGCGCGCACCGCCGTATTCGAGCGCGTACGATCCCGCCTGCTTGAAGAAGTAGGTCGCGCCGTGCTCCGCGCACTCTTCGCGCATGCGGTCGGCCCACTCCAAGCGGAACGGGCGCGCGTTGCTGCCGGACTCGCCGCCTTGCACGACCCAGCCGATTGAACCCGACGCGAGCCACGGCGCGATCGTCACGTCGTCGAGTTGCGGTTCGAGCGAGAGCCAGCGCACAGCAGCCGGCAGCTCGGCCAGCGCTGCGATTCTCCGATCAGTCCACGCCTGATCCTCGCCGCTCACGCCAAGCCAGACGTTGGGATAGCCCGCGCCCCAATCACTCGGCAGGTGCGCAGCGATGCGCCCGTGTCGCTTCGTCAACACCTGGAAGATCAGCGAGTCGCACTGACGAATGATCGCCCACGCG
Organism: Myxococcales bacterium; assembly: GCA_043729375.1. Lineage (GTDB taxonomy): Bacteria > Myxococcota_A > Polyangia > Palsa-1104 > Palsa-1104 > JBDTCO01. The sequence continues at coordinate 4,162 of JAYTLP010000360.1, read as the reverse complement.
TCATCACGCCAAGCATCGGACTCGGCGCCGAAGAAGTCGGCCCACGATGCGACGAACACGCGACGCACGACGCCGGCCGCCTTCGCCTCGCGATTCCAGCGCAGCGGCGCGTTGAACGTGTGCGGCTTGCTGCGAATGACGACGGTCGGATCTTGCCCGTATCGCGCCTTGTCGCGGAACATGTAGCAGTTGTCACAGCCGGGGCTGACCTTCGCGCACCCTTGAATCCAGTTCCACGTATGGTGGCACCAAGAGATCCCCGTTTCCTTGCCCATCGCTATGCCGCCCTTCGCTGTAGTTCCGCCTGCCATCGCCTCTTCGATCGACGCTTGTCGCGCTCGCGTGTGCACGTCCGACAGAACCGGTGCTTACGACTCGGCAACTCGTACGTGTTCTCGGCCGTGAACTCGTGCCCGTGCTTGCAGTGCGTGCGAGCCGCGAACCCGTCACGCTTTGCGTGGCACTCCGTGCACACCGGCGCGACGTCGTAGTGGTGCTCGGCGGCATACCCGCGATGGTGGTCGTACTCGTGTCGGCGCTCGCCGTCTGCGTGGACGTGCCCGCAGTCGACGCACGGCAGCGTGTTGGGATGGGGCCGTTTGCCGGTGCGCACCTCGACGTTGATGCGCTGACGCGCCTGTCGCTTGTCGCCATCGCGTGGCGGGTTCGCTGCTGGCCCGTGCTTCCGAGTCGTCTCTCCCATCACGCCACCTCCACGCCGGTTGTCGTCACGCTGCCGCCGCCACGCAGAGGCGCGCGCAGACCGAAGAGCCGCCAGGCGTGTGACGCCTCGGGATGCTCGAGCACGCCGCCCCACTCGCGGACGCTGGCGAGCGCCGACGCAAAGCAGCTGCCCCGCGTACCACTCGACGCACTCGGCGCTCATCGCCGCAAGGTCCTTGCGCCCGACGTGGCAGCCGGGGCCGTGACCGCGTGCGGCGAGCGCCTTTCGCAGCGTCGCCACCGCAGGCGATGCGAGGCGCTCGTCGGCGAAGTCGAGTCGGTTGACCGTCTCGCGCACGAGCGCGGCAAACTCTGCGTCGTCATTCTCCACACGCCACCTCCTCACGCTCGCGCGTCACGCTGCGAACATCTCGAGCTGCACCGGTTGCGCCGCTGCAATCACCACTCCGCCTGGCTGCGCCGCATCCATCCGGCTCACGCAGTTGCACCACGCACCGACCGATGCTCCGCACTCGCCGCACGCCGACCGGACCCGATGCGCACGGGCCGCATCCATCCGCGGCTCGCACGTCAGCGCGTCAGCCGCGATGCACTCGGCGCCGCTTAATACGCCGCAGTCGGGGCACGCGGGAGCGAGTATCTCGGCCAGTGTCATCACCACTCCATCGCGGCCCGCGCCGCAGTAAAAGCGTCCCGGATTACGCGCCGGGACCCGCGCTGCAGAGCCGCCAAATGGGGGGGTTGCGACTCCGCGAGAACTGCCCCGTAAAGCCACGCGCAGTTGCGAGCGCGCGACCACTATCGACCACGGGGCCAGGCCGTCTCAGCGCGCGAGGGGGAGCGCGCACCAAAGGTCATGGGAGCGTGTGTGGGGCGAACGGAATGTCGTCGTCTCCGCCCGCACCGCCACCGCCGAAGTCGTCCTGACTGCCGCCCTCGCGCCGCGCCATCTCGGCCCGCAGCGCGTCGAGGTCCTCACGATTCTTGTCGGCGAACCTGCTGTTCGGATCGCTGCGGAGGTCCTTGTCGATCTTCTCGGACCACCACACGAGATCGGACATCTCGGCCTGACCGACGGTGAGCCCCTCCTGACCTTTCTTGCCGGGGAACCTCCGCGTGCTTCCACCGGGCGGGATAGCTTCGCCGCTCGGCTTGCGGCGCGTCGTTGAACCGCCTCCGCTCGTGTTGACCGTGATGTTGTCGCCGTCGATCGTGATCGTGATTGTGATCGTGCTCATGACGGCTCGCTCGTGACTTCGCCGGTCTCTGCGTCGATGGTCTCGCCCTCTGTGTCGATGGGCTCACGCGGCAGCGTCACGCCTGCGGCAAGCAGCGTTCGCGCCGTCGAGTCGTCCATCTCCGGCAGCACCGGCCGCGACTTGTCGGCGGCGTCGTCGTACGTGTCGGCGCGCTGCATCTCGACGCTCTTAGGCAACCACGCCCAGAGCGCGCGAATCGCGGTCTTGCGCACCATCGCGAGGTGGTCAGTCTCCCACGGTCCGCTACCGCTCGCGGCGCTGCGAGCGCGACGCGCATCGACTTCCGCGCGCTGCATCACCACGAACACCGGCTCCGCGTCACACAGCTTTGCGACGGCGTATACGTGGGTGTACGTCGCGGAGCGCCGGTCCTCTGCAGTCGGCACGTGGTGGATGTCCGGCGACAGGCCGAGCTGATACCGGAACTCGTCGCCATCGTGCACCGTGTACGCGTAGACGCTCGTGACCTTGCCGCTGCGTCGCGCGATGTCGAGGAAGCCCTGATAGCCGATGATGACAGTGCAGGTCATCTCGCCTTTGATTCGGCGCGGGATGAGATAGGCCATCCCAAGCGGCGTCGACGGCTCGAGCCCGAGCTGCGCGCACGCGAGCACGCACCCAGCGAACGAGGCGGCGGAGCACTCCGCAAGCTGCGGCACGGTGCGCAGCGCTGTAAGCGCCACGCGCGCCATGCGGTCAGGGTTGACGTGCTTTGGGAGAGCGCGCGCGATCTCGCCCTCCATGCGCTTGAGCAGCCCGGCCAAGTCGTTGCCCTGCGCCGCGTCTGCCTTCTTGATCTGCCCGTTCTTTTCGGTCGTGAGTGCCATCGTCAGTCCCTCGCTTTCGTCCGCCTGAGCACGCGAAACGTGCTCGCCTGCACCACGTGTTCGACGCGTGTCTGCGTCTTCCACGTCCATCCGCTCCCATCGATCAACAGCCCGACGGATGCGCCGCCGATGGCCGATTGAATCTGCGCTTCGAGCACAGCCGCGCGGCCCTTCGCCGCCTTGATCGTCGCCTTCACGTCGTCAAGCTCGTCGCTGACTCCGATCAACTCACCCGGCAGCACGACCGCTTCGCCGTTGTCGCGCGGGTACACCTTCGCCAGCGCGCGCGCGGATGCTTCGCTGCCGTCACACGGCGGCGGATCGCTCTCGACAACGCGGCGCCACATCTCGCGGCCAGCGTCAGCGAGCGCCGTGACCGTCGCTTCGTCGCGCTCGATCCACGACCATACGAGACGCTGCCCGCCGAGTAGGCAGCCGAGCAGCACGCGCGGCGCGCCCGTCACGAGCATCTGCCACTGACATTGGATCCGGTACTTCGGAGGCGCGCCGTCGGCCCATTCGTCGGCGAGCCAGGCGCCGGCGGTCTTGGCTTCGACGGGGCACATGTTGTCCGCGTCGACGGTGATGTGACTCGCCCACCCGTCGAGGGTCGCCAGCGCGAACGGGTGAGCCGTCGAGCGGTAGAGCTCGCCGCTGTGCCATGCGACTACGCCAGCGCGCGCGGCCGTCTGCTCGATCACCACGTGCTCGAGCAGGTGGCCCCACTGCACGCGCTCGACGTCCGACAGATCCTCGTCTTCGACGACGCCGCTCTTGAGCGCCCATAGGTGATACGGCTCAGACAGCAGGCGCCACGCGTCGCTCGCGCCGATGCCGGTTGCACGCGCAGCAAGCCACTCGACACGCGACGACGACGCGATCGGCTGGCCTAGGCCGTCGAGCACGGGGACGAACGGCGCCGCGTCGAGTCGGAGCGCGCTCACGCTTCGCCCCCGTCATCCCGCGGCGCGGGACAGCAGCACAGCCGCACGCAGTCATCCGCGCCCGTCTCGCACATCGGCACGCCACGCGTCGCTCGCGTCACGTAGCGCTGCCGCCACGTCGCGCCCGTCCACGCTTCGACGCGGTGTGCATCCGGTCGCGCGTCGAGCAGGCGCCTGCACTCACGGTATGCGGCGGCCTCGTCGGCGACGTGGTGCGCGTCGCTCACGAGATTGATTCGCACGCCGCCGCCGAACTCCGCGACGTAGCCGACATCGAAACTCACGTCGCACTCCGCAGCGACGCCGTCCGCGCCGCCGCCTTCGGCTCCGTGCCGCTGCGCATCTGGTCTACGATCTTGCCTTTCTCGAATCCCAAGAGCTGCGCGACGTAGTGCGCGCGTTCCTTCGATGGCGGCGTCCCGCTGCGATCGAGCAGCGCGAAGCCGAT
>JAYTLP010000359.1:0-3181 GCA_043729375.1 Myxococcales bacterium | reverse complement strand
CTGGATGACGGCGTCCGTACCTTGCCGGAGTCGCTCGAGCTCATCGCAGCGCTCGCGGGCATCGGCTTCTCCACGATCTGCGCCACGCCCCACCAGCGGGCCGACATGTATCTGCCGGCCCGTGAGTCCATCGACGCCGCGTACGCCAAGGTGGGCGCGGCGCTGCCTTCGGGCTCTCCCACTTTGAACCTCGGGGCCGAAAACTTTTGGGACGAAGTTCTGGCGGCCCGCTTGCCAAAGGGTGAGCAGCCCACCTACACCGGCGGCCGCGCGTTCCTCTTCGAGATCCCGGTCGGCATGTGGCCGCCGCGCATCCTCGAGACGCTCTTCGATGCCCGCATCCGCGGCACGCTGCCGGTGATGGCCCACCCGGAGCGCTACGCGGCGCTGTGGAACCAGCCGGAGCGCGTCGCGTCCATCGCGCGCACCGCGGCGCTCGTCATCGACCTCGCCGCGCTCGAAGGGGCCCACGGCGAGAACGAGAAACGCATGTCCCGACTGCTCGTCGATGAAGGCATCGCGCACGCCGGCGCATCCGACTCGCACTGCCTCGAGGACGTGAAGCTCGCCGCAGCGGGCATCGCCTGGATCAAGAAGCGCCACGGTCAGGCCCGCGTCGACCGCATGCTCGACGAGGCCCCGCGGATGATCTTGACGGGCGAGCTCCCCGAGTAGATTCAGCACCACACGCACCCAAAGGATTGACCACCATGGCGACGCTCCTCGAGAAGATCAAAAAGCACGACGCGAAGGTCGCCGTCATCGGCATCGGCTACGTCGGCCTCCCGCTCTGCGTGGAGATGGCCAGCGCTGGCTTCTCGACGGTCGGCTACGACAAGCACGACGCGAAGGTGAAGAGCGTCAACGAGGGCAAGTCGTACATCGGCGACATCCCGGACTCCGTGCTCGCTCCCCTCGTCAAGAGCGGCAAGCTCACGGCCTCCCTCGATCCGAAGGTGCTCGCGCAGGCAGACGTCGTCGTCATCTGCGTCCCCACACCGCTCGGCAAGACGCGCGAGCCCGACAACAGCTTCATCATCCTCGCGGCGGAGGACCTGAAGGCACACCTGCACAAGGACATGCTCATCATCCTCGAGTCGACGACGTTCCCGGGCTTCACGAGCGAGGTGCTCCTCCCCAAGCTCTCCGAGAGCGGTCTCAAGGTGGGTCAGGACTTCTTCCTCGCGTTCTCCCCCGAGCGCGTCGATCCGGGCAACGAGAAGTGGCACACCAAGAACACGCCGAAGGTCGTCGGCGGCACCACACCGCGCTGCACCGAGACGGTGCAGGCGATGTACGGAGAGGTCATCGACAACCTCGTGCCCGTCTCGTCCACCGACGCAGCCGAGATGGTCAAGCTCCTCGAGAACACGTTCCGCGCGGTCAACATCGGCCTCGTGAACGAGGTGGCCATCATGTGCCACAAGCTCGGCCTCAACACGTGGGAGGTCATCGACGCCGCAGCCACGAAGCCGTTCGGCTTCATGCGCTTCTATCCGGGCCCTGGCCTCGGCGGTCACTGCATCCCCGTCGACCCGCTCTACCTGCAGTGGAAGATGAAGACGCTGAAGTACGAGACGCGCTTCATCGCGCTCGCAGACGAGATTAACTCGCACATGCCGCACCTCGTCGTCGAGAAGATCCAGGATGGGCTCAACGGGCACAAGAAGGCGTTGAACGGCTCGAAGATCCTCGTGCTCGGCATGTCCTACAAGAAGGACATCGACGACGTGCGCGAGTCGCCGGCGCTCGACATCTGCGAGCTCCTCATGGACAAGGGCGCCGAGGTCTCGTACCACGACCCGCACGCGGCCACCGTCACCATCGGGTCGCACACGCTGAGGTCGGTGCCGTTCGAGAAGCTGGGGCAGTACGACGTCGTCGTCATCGTCACCGACCACTCGTCGGTGGACTACAAGGTCGTGGCACGCGAGGCGAAGCTGCTGGTGGACACGCGCAACGCGATGAAGTCGCTCAAGGGCGACATCAAGGGCACGCTCGTCTCCATCTGATGCGGCCTCTTGCCCTTCTGCTCGGCTGTTCTGCCGCCGTGCTCGCCACTCTACTTGTTCCGGGGCATGCGGCGGCGAGGGCGCAGAGTGAGCTGTCCTATCGCCTCGAGGAGATCTTCTCGACGGCGCTGCGCTTCGTCCGCGTCGACCGCGGATGCACCATCACCGACAAGGACCCCGACGCCGCGTTCGTCATGTTCGAATGTCCTGTCGATGGCGGCGGCGCAAGCAAGAAGGTCTCCCGCGGCGCGCTCGAGCTATTCCACAACGGACCGCGTGGTCGCGACGCGGTGCGCATCCAGCTCGTGCTCTCCGACGAGCCACACGGCGCCGAGCTCCGCTGGATCGAGCTCTTCGAGCGCAAGCTGCGCGAGGAGCGTGGTGCGCCCGTGGCCGCGCTGAAGCCGTCACCCGCACCGAGCGCGCCCGACATGGGCAAGCCCGCGCTTTTCTGATCTCGACGCCCATCTCTTGACGCCCATCGATCTGCGCTCCGACACGGTCACGAAGCCGACGGCTGCGATGCGCCGGGCCATGGCCGAGGCCGACGTCGGCGACGACGTGTACGGCGAAGATCCCTCGGTGCTCGCGCTCGAGCGCGAGGTGGCCGAGCGGCTCGGCAAGGAAGCGAGCCTCTTCACGCCGTCGGGGACGATGGCGAACCAGATAGGCATCTGGCTTCACACGCGCCCGAGCGACGAGGTGCACGTCTCGGACGGCGCGCACGTGATGCTCTACGAGAGCGGCGCAGGTCCCGCGCTGTCGGGCGTGCAGCTGACCGTCGTCGGGCGCGGCGGCACGTTCTCCGGCCACGAGGTCGAGGCCGCCTACAAGCCGGACAACGGGCACTACCCGCCGACGCGCCTCGTGTGCGTCGAGAACACGCACAACCGCGGAGGCGGCATCGTGGTACCGCAGGCGCAGGTGCTCGACGTCGCCGCAACGGCGCGCAGGCTCGGCCTCGCGCTGCACCTCGATGGCGCGCGTTTGTGGAACGCACACGTCGCCACGAAGCGACCCCTCGCCGAGCTGGCCGCACCGTTCGACACGATCTCGGTGTGCCTCTCGAAGGGCCTCGGCGCGCCCGTCGGCTCGGTGCTCGCCGGCTCGCGCGAGTTGATGGGGCGCGCGCGACGTCGCCGCAAGATGCTCGGCGGCGGCATGCGCCA
>JAYTLP010000358.1:0-9122 GCA_043729375.1 Myxococcales bacterium | reverse complement strand
CTGCGCGGCGGCCGGTGCGACCCCCTTGCCATCAGGACAACGAGGGTGAGCGCTGCCACCTTCGTCACCGGACCACGCAACCTTTGGCGCGAGCACTCGATAGTGACCACGCTGGAAGGGTAGCACCACGTCCCGAGCGCTCGCACGCTCCCAACAACGTCTCATTTCCGTCACTTGCCCCGCAGCTGCTTGACGCCCCCCTATGCCGCGACTAGACAGAGTGCCCCCGAGCATGACGCAGACCCTCCAGCCCCAGCGCGATCTGTTCGCGAGCAGCGCACCGCCCCCGGCGGCCGCTCTCGCGAGGGTCGTGGTGCGTCCGGACCTGCCGCCTCGCCTCCAGCACCTCGAGATCAGGGGCAATATCGGCCTCGTCGAGCAGCTCGGTCGAAGCCTGGGCATCGCCATCGTCGGGGCCCGGGCGGCGTCGCGAGCCGGCCTCGACTGGGCCCGTGCGCTCGCCGAAGAGGTGGCCCGCGAAGGCGAGATCGTGGTGTCGGGCGGCGCGCTCGGCATCGATGGTGCGGCCCACGAGGGCGCGCTCTCGGCGCACGCATCGACGGTGGTGGTGCTGGGCACCGGGGTAGATGTCGTCTATCCGCTGCGGCACGGCCCGCTGTTCGCCGCAGTCGTGGCTGGAGGCGGCGCGCTCGTGAGCCCATTTGCCGCGGGGACGACCGCGCTGCCGGGGCGCTTCCCCACGCGCAACCCGCTCATCGCGGCGCTCGCGCGCGCCGTCGTCGTGGTCGAGGCGAGCGCACGCTCCGGCTCGCTCGGGACGGCGCAGGCTGCGCTCGCGCAGGGCAGGCCGCTGTACTGCAGGCCAGGTACGCCCGGCACGGATCTCCTCCTCGCACGCGGCGCGCACCCGGCGTCGTCCATCGAGGCGCTCGTGGCCGCGCTGTTCGGCCGAGCGCCGCTCACCTCGTCGGTGCTCGCGCCGGTGATCGACGCGCAGCAGGCCCGCGTGCTCGCCGCGCTGGCCACGCCGCTGTCGATCGAAGAGCTCGCGCTTGCCACCCACATTTTTTTCGACGAGCTGCTCAGTCTCGTGCTCGAGCTCGAAGCTTCACGTAGCCTCATCCGCTTGCCCGAAGGCCGCTGCCAGGCCATCTGCGGTATTGAAGACACAAAGGAATGAAGATGCCCGCTAAGCGTACCGCCGCCGCCACCGCCAAGAAGTCGACCGACGCCCCGGTCGAGGTCGCAAAGACCAGGGCCGCCGCGACGCCCGCGGCCAAGCCGGTGGCGAAGAAGGCCGCTGCACCGAAGCCGGCAGCCAAGCCTGCGACGAAGAAGAAGGCAGCGCCGGCTTCCAAGAAGAAGAAGGCGGTCGCCAGGCCCGGCAAGAAGAAGGCGTCGGCGGACACCGAGTCGGACGAGGACGACGTCGCAGTGGACGACGACGAGGGCCCGCGCGTGCGTCGGCCCGGGCGCGAGCGTGCGCTGGTCGTCGTCGAGTCGCCCGCGAAGGCAAAGACCATCAAGAAGTACCTCGGCGCCGGCTTCACAGTGAAGGCCTCGGTCGGGCATGTCGTCGATCTGCCCAAGTCGAAGATGGGCGTCGACGTCGAGAACGGCTTTCTCCCCGAGTACGTCCACATCCAGGGCAAGTCGAAGATCATCGCCGACCTCAAGAAGAGCGCTCGCGACGTCGACATCGTGTACCTCGCGCCCGACCCCGATCGCGAGGGCGAAGCCATCGCGTGGCACCTCGCCCAGGAGATCCGGCCGGCCAACTCCAACATCAAGCGAATCCTCTTCAACGAGATCACGAAGCGCGGCGTCACCGAGGGCCTCTCGAGGCCCGGGGCCATCGACACGCACAAGTTCGAGGCGCAGCAGGCCCGCCGGATTCTCGACCGGCTCGTCGGCTACCAGATCTCGCCGATCCTCTGGAACAAGGTGCAGCGCGGCCTGTCGGCGGGCCGCGTGCAGTCCGTCGCCGTGCGCATGATCGTCGAGCGCGAGCGCGAGATCGCCGCGTTCAAGCCCGTGGAGTACTGGACGCTCGAGGCCGACGTCGACGGTCCCGTGCCTCCGCCGTTCCGCGTCCGCCTCAACAAGGTCGACGGCAAGAAGGCCGAGCTCACGCAGGGCGAGGAGACGCAGAAGATCGCCACCGAGCTGAGGACGCTGCCGCTCACCGTCGCCGACGTCGAGCGCAAGGAGCGTCGCAAGAACCCGCTGCCGCCGTTCATCACGTCGCGCCTCCAGCAGGAGGGCGCGCGCAAGCTCCGCTACACGGCAAAGCGCACCATGGGCATCGCCCAGCGCCTCTACGAGGGCCTCGAGCTGGGCGACGGGCCGGTCGGCCTCATCACCTACATGCGTACCGACTCCACGCGTCTGTCCGACGACTCGCTGGCCGATGCGCGCAACTACATCGCGGGCAAGTTCGGCAAGGATCTGCTGCCCGACCAGCCCAACATCTACAAGACGAAGAAGTCCGCGCAGGACGCCCACGAGGCCATCCGCCCCGCGTCCACCGAGTACGACCCGGAAAAGGTGCGCCAGCTCCTCGAGAAGGTCGCGGGCGGGGACCAGGAGAAGCTTCGCGACGGCGAGGACTACCTCAAGCTCTACACGCTCATCTGGAACCGCTTCATCGCGTGTCAGATGAAGCCGGCCGTCTTCGACCAGACCACCGTCGACGTGCAGGGGGGGCGCTACACGCTCCGCGCCACCGGCCAGATCATGAAGTTCGCCGGCTATACGATGGTGTACACCGACAGCGCCGAGGAGACCGGCGAGTCCGAGGAGAACGGCGACCGCACGCTGCCGCCGCTCGCTGCCGGCGACAAGGTCACGCTGAAGGAGTTGCACCCCGAGCAGCACTTCACGCAGCCGCCGCCGCGCTTCTCGGAGGCCTCGCTCGTGAAGGAGCTCGAGGAGAAGGGCATCGGCCGTCCGTCCACGTACGCGGCCATCCTCTCGACCATCCAGGATCGCGGCTACGCGGAGAAGCGCGAGGCCCGCTTCTACCCATCCCTGCTCGGCACCAAGGTCAACGACCTGCTCGTCGAATCGTTCCCCGGCATCCTCGACGCCAAGTTCACGGCGCAGATGGAGGAGGGGCTCGACCAGGTGGCGGAGGGCACCGCCGACTGGCGGAAGCTGCTCGGTGACTTCTATTCGCCGTTCAAGCGCGAGCTCGAGCATGCGGCCAAGCACATGCGCGACATCAAGCGCGAGGAGACGCCCACCGACCACAAGTGCGAGAAGTGCAGCTCGGTCATGGTCATCAAGTGGGGCCGCAACGGCGAGTTCCTCGCGTGCTCGGGCTACCCCGAGTGCAAGAACACGAAGGAGTTCATCCGCCACGACGACGGCACCATCGGCCTCAAGCCGCAGGCCACGACCGACGAGGTCTGCCCCACGTGCGAGAAGCCGATGGTCGTCAAGCGCGGGCGCTTCGGTGAGTTCCTGGCGTGCTCGGGCTACCCCGAGTGCAAGACCACGAGGCCCATCTCGCTCGGGGTCGCGTGCCCGAAGCCCGGCTGCGGCGGGTTCCTCTCCGAGAAGCGCTCGCGGCGCGGCAAGGTCTTCTTCGGATGCGCGAACTACTCGAAGACGCAGTGCGACTTCGTCACGTGGGACCGTCCCGTGCCGACGCCGTGCCCGCAGTGCAAGGCGCCCTTCATGGTCAAGAAGGTCAACAAGAGCGGGACGCGCATGCGCTGCATCGCCGACGGCTGCGGCTACTCGGAGGGCTCGGCCACGCCGGATGAAGGCGGCGAGGGCGAGGGCGAGACCACGGGCGACGCCGCGTAGCGCGCTTCGCTCTTTTCGGGGTTATTGGCGTAGTCTGCTGTCGCTCGCGTCGGAACGGACGGCGTTGGCTTTCAAAGAGGAGCTCCGCCCATGGCCAACGAACCGCTCTCCAACCTAGACATGCCGTCGGGTGACAACACCGGAGGTCACGTCAAGATCGGCAACGAGAGCCACACCGGCCGGACGCTCGGTATCGTCGCTGCCGTGCTCGTTGCCGCTGCGGCCATCGGTATCTTCTACTGGCGCTCGTCCGTCGACGACGCGCCGAAGCTCCAGGCGCTCTCCGACTTCCGCGCGGCCTATGCGAAGAAGTGCAATGCGAAGGACTTCGAGGGACCCACGTCCACGTATCTCGCGGACACGTTCCTGCGCACGCCGACCATCCAGGAGGCCGTGACGAAGCAGGCCGCCGCGCTTCCGTCCGCGAGCTGCGAGGACGTGCTGAAGGAGCTCAAGCTCGTGAGCTACCCCATCAACACCAAGTGATACACGCGGCGCGGACCTGAGCCCGCGCCGCGCTCCAGCTACTTCTTCACGGGTCTCGAGTACGATTCACATGTGGTGCTTGCCCGGCATGGACTTGCCGTCGGGATCCTTCATGCCCGCGACGTCGGCGTCCGCGTCGACGAACGCGTGCCCGGGGTCGAGCGGGCCCCACGACGTGATCGTGAGGCTCAACGTCGTGTCCTCGAGCGGCGCGTTCGGGGCGGCGTGCTCGTCCACGAACAGCTTCTCGATCTCCGCGTTGCCCTCGGCGACGCGACCCCACGGGCTGATGATGGTGGCGTCGGTCGAGTAGAGCGCGGCCATCGGCTTCGGATCGGGCGTACCCCCACTTCGTCGCGAGCTCGGCGACCGCGGCCTTCACGCCGTCCTTTTCCTTCTTCCCCTTGGCCGCGGGAGCGCCCGCATACTCCATGCTGCTCATCAGACCCATCACGACTGCACCGACCAGCACGTTCTTCATCGAGTATCCCCCTTGCCCCTGTACGGGCGGCGCGCACCGCAGCACCTCGTCGGCACGGGACGAACTCCGCTACACTGCCACTCCATGAAGGTCACGGTCATCGGCGGCGGGCTCGCGGGGTGTGAAGCCGCGTGGCAGCTCGCGGAGCGAGGTGTCGACGTCACGCTGGTCGAGCAGAAGCCCGCCCGCCTGTCGCCCGCGCACGGCTCGCCGCTCCTCGCCGAGCTCGTGTGCTCGAACTCGCTGCGCGGCAACGGCATCGAGACGCCGGCGGGCTTGTTGAAAGCCGAGCTGCGGGCGGCGAGCTCGCTGGTGCTGCGCTGCGCGGACGCGACGAAGGTGCCGGCCGGCGACGCGCTCGCGGTCGATCGGCACGCGTTCGGGCGCGAGGTGACCATCGCCATCGCATCGCACCCACGCATCACGCTCGAGCGACGCGCGCTCGATGCCTTGCCCGACGGCAAGGTGATCCTCGCAGGCGGCCCGCTCGTCGGCGGTGGCGTCGAGCGGCAGCTCCGCGCGCTGTGCGGCGATCGCTTCTACTTCTACGACGCCATCGCACCCATCGTCGACGCGGAGAGCATCGACTGGGACCACGCGTTCTACGGCTCGCGCTATGGAAAGGGTGACGGCGCCGACTACGTGAACTGCCCGCTGTCGAAGCCCGAGTACATGGCGTTCGTCGAGGCGCTGCGCACCGGCACGAAGGTGGCGCCGCACCCGTTCGAGGAGCCGCGCTACTTCGAGGGCTGCCTCCCCGTCGAGGTCATGGCGGAGCGCGGCGAGGACACGCTCGCGTTCGGCCCGATGAAGCCAGTCGGCCTCGACACCGATGCGTATGCCGTCGTCCAGCTCCGCGCCGAGAGCCGACACGCCACGAGCTACAACCTGGTCGGCTTCCAGACGCGACTGACGTACCCCGAGCAGAAGCGTGTGTTCTCGATGATCCCGGCGCTGGGCAAGGCGGAGTGGGTGCGGTTCGGCTCGATCCACCGCAACGCGTACATCGAGTCGCACCGCCTGCTCGACGAGAACTTCGCGCTCAAGGCACTCCCGAGGCTCCATCTCGCCGGTCAGATCACGGGAGTGGAGGGCTACATCGAGTCGACGACCGTCGGCCTCCTCGTCGGCCTCTTCGTCGCGGCCGAGCTCACCGGGAGCACCGTTGCCGTGCCGCCGCCCGAGACCGCGTTCGGCGCGCTCTACGCGCATGCGCTGCGGCCGCGCGAGCCGAAGGAGCTGTTCCAGCCGTCGAACATCAACTTCGGGCTCATGCCGCCGCTGCCGTACCAGAAGGGCCGGCACGGCAAGCGCGACCGTCGCCTGCGCCACGTCGAGCGCGCGCGCGTGGCACACGAGGCGTGGACGAAGAGCCTGGCTGCGCAATAGCCGTCGGAATGTGACAGGCGCTGTCGAACCTCCGACAGCGCCGCAAGACGGAACGAGTCGGCTGCGCCTGGCAGACTGCTTGCGATGACCCGCATGCATGAAGACCTTCGCCATAGGCGGGGCTGCTCCTTGCAGGTCGCCTCTTCAGCGCACAAAAGCCGGACCTGAAGATTCCGCGCCCCGCGCCGGAGCCGCACGGGATGCGTCTGTCGCCGAGCAACGCGAAGACGGTGCGCACCACCGGCATCTTGCTCACCCTCGCGGGCCTCGCCGTGAACGTGTCCGGTGCGGCAGCACTGGCGGGCAATATGCCTTCGCTGAACGATGAATTCGGGGTCGGCGTAGGCAGATTTGCCCCGGGCGGCGTGCCTTCTGGCGCCGGGGTGGGGCTGTGGGCGTACGGCGACGTCGAGGCCCGCCGCGCGGAGGGGACGGCATGGATGCTCACCGCGGAGCGCCGCTCGGAGCGCGGGCACGCGCTCAAGATCCCCGGCATCGTCGTCACCACGCTCGGCTTGGCGTTCGCGGCGGCCTCGTTCATCCCGCTCGGCGTGCCCACGCACTGCCAGAATCGGAGCAACGAAGACGGGTGTGGCCTCGAGAACTTCATCGCCGCGACCGCACTGGGCTCCACGAGCTCGGTCTTCCTCGGTCTTCCTCGATCTTCCTCGGTCTTCCTCGATCTTCCTCGGGCTTCCTCGGGCTGGGCATCCCGCTGCTCGCGATCGGCATCAGCGAGGAGCACAAGGGCGCGGTCGTCACCATTGACAGGATCGCGCCGAAGGCCATGCCCGGCGGCGGCGGCATCGGCTTCTCGGGCCGGTTCTAGCCGCCGCCCGGAACGCGCATCGACGCTCTTTCCGGGCGCATCTCGCGCATCACTCCTTGACCTGCTCGGCCGCGCCGCCCGCGGGCTCCGGGCCGAGCAGCTGCTGGTCCGACATCGCGTTGAACTCGGCGATCGACTTGACAGCGATGCCCACGGGGCCTGCCCGCTCGTTGCCGGCGTGGATGAGGCGCGGGCCCAGCACGTCGGGGCTCTGCGCGCGCCTCACGCCCATATGCGTCGCGACGTTCACATCGGGTGCGACCTCGCCGTTGACCACCCACCACATGCAGTGGCCGTGGCCAGGCTTCCGAGCGGCGGTCATCGCGGCGCGGTAGGGGTCGCCGCCGGCGAACGGGGTCTCGCCCGCGGGGGTGTACTTGTCGATGAAGCTCTCCCAGTGCGCCAGCTGGGCTTTCGTGAGGTGCAGCGACAGGTACGTCCCGCCCCGGGCGTGCGGCAGGACGCCCTGCCAGTCGGAGTGCCGTGCGTTGAACGAGATCTGCTCGCCCGGCCGGACCGACAGGACGCCGTGGATCTTGTCCTCGGTGCTCGCGCGCCAGACGACGGCGTCGTTCTCCGTCTGGAAGGTTGCGATGAAGTCGTCGTGGGTCTGTGGCAGGACCGGCACGAAGTGGCGCTCGACGTCGCGCGTGCCGAGGTCGCTCTTCACCACCCGGACCGGGAGCCCGTGCTTTGCGGCGTAGCGCTGCCCGAGCGCCGCGAGGGTCGGCGGCGCCGCGTGCGCGGTCCCTGTCCCGGCCCCGACAAACAGCAGCGACAGGAGCACCGCGCGGCGCATCACTCCTTCACCTGCTCGGCGGCGCCACCCGCCGGCTCGGGACCGAGCAGCTGCTGGTCCGACATCGCGTTGAACAACTCGATGCTGGCGACCGGGATGCCGATCGGTCCGACGTGCTCGTTACCCGCGTGTACCAGGCGCGACGCCATCACCTCGGGGCCCTTGCCACGACGAACGCCGAAGTGATGGGCGAGCGCCACGCCCTGGTCGAGCGTGGCGTGGGTGATCCACCACATGCAGTTGCCATGAACGGGCTGGCCGAGCTTCTTCATCGCGGCGTCGAAGTGTATGAAGCCGTCGTTTCTGCCCCAGTTGTACGGCGCCCCGTTTTCAGGTGTGTACGTGTCGATGAAGCCCTCCCACGCTGCGATGTGCTTCGGTGCCATCGCGAGAGCGATGAATCGCTGGCCCGGACCGAGGAGCTGGGGCGTCGCGCCGTGGCGTGACTCGTACGCGATCGCGTCGCCGGGCTTGATCCCGATCGCGATGTGCGCGTCGTTACTGTGGGACTCGCGCCACACGACTGCGCCATTCGCGGACTGAAAGTGCTCTGCGAACGAGGCCTCCATCCCCGGCAGCACCGGGACGAAGTGGCGCTCGACCTCACGCGTACCG
The DNA here is from genome assembly GCA_043729375.1 of Myxococcales bacterium. Taxonomy (GTDB): domain Bacteria; phylum Myxococcota_A; class Polyangia; order Palsa-1104; family Palsa-1104; genus JBDTCO01. The sequence continues at coordinate 749 of JAYTLP010000358.1, read as the reverse complement.
AGGTCGCTCTTCACGACGCGAACCGGTACCTTGTGGTGATTCGCAAACTTCTGCGTGAGCGCGGCCAGCGTGGGCGGTGCGGCCTGCGCGGTGCCAACGAGCAGGCAGAGGCATGCGAGAGCAGTCTTGCGAACGTTGGCGGGGTTCGACGCGAGCATGCCGGCAGGACGGCGCAACGGTTGCGCCAAGGGCAACTTGTCGCAAGTCGAGCAACGACATGCGAGGCCCGAGGCGCGAGGGCAACGTGGCGCAGCGCTCGGGTCGACTGACCCCACCCCGGCCGGCGTCGGGCCCGCGCGCGGCATGAACCCCTAGGGTGCGGACCAGTCGGCACCGAAGAGGAGCTGGGAGCCTGGCCGAGCCATCCCGCTCAGCAGCGAGTAGACGGAGCGGGTGTCGTCGGCAGGGTCCGGTGTGCCCAGTGTCCGATACACGATGGCGCTCAGGAACGCGGCGAGCGGCTCGCTCGCGGGCATGACGTTGTTCAGATAGAGGCCGGCGACGGGGACGGCGGATGTCGCGGCGCCGAGCGGCATGTCGCTCGAGCGCGAGTCGACGACCGATACCGGGTTCACGTTGCGAACGTCGCCCGGGACGACGTTGCCGAAGATCGTCGCGGTCGCCGACGACCCTCGTGCGAAGGTGCATCCCTCGCAGTCGATGCCGGGCCCGATCATGGAGGTCCCGCGGTCCGCGACGAATCGTGAGTTCACCACCGAGAGCGCACCGCTGACGACGGGATCGGCGAG
>JAYTLP010000357.1:0-8080 GCA_043729375.1 Myxococcales bacterium | reverse complement strand
CGAACACCGGGGTGCGCGCGCACCAGCCGATGCCGGCGGGTCGGCCCTCCATGTACGCGACGACCGCGAGGTCGCCGCGGCGCCACTTCTCGTAGGTGTAGCCAGCGGGTAGCTCGAGACGTGCCACCAGCGCGTCCCGAGCCGCGTCGTCGAGCGCCTGGTAGCCGGCGAGATCGAGGATCTGCAGCGCCAGGCCATCCGGGACGCTGCCGCCGCGCGAGAAGAGCTCGCCGCGGTAAAGATGCATCGTCTTGTAACCGAGCCGCTCGGCGAGGCGCTGCGCCGACTCGGGGGTGACATCGACGAGCGCATCGATGACGCGCCCGAACGCGTTGCGCCCCGCCGGCGGAGTGCCGAGCGCGCGCGCTCGCTTCTTGAACGACGATACGCCTCTCGACAGCCGACCGACCGCGGTCGCGTTCCAGATCTGGATGTGCTGCACCGGCACCTGGCGGGTTCGCAACGGCGAGTCGGGATCGGCGAGCTCGAACACGGTCGCCCCCGCGCGCGCGGCGTCCGTGAGCGACGCCCAGCCGAGCTGCTCGCTCGCGCCGGCCAGCGCCTGCGCCGGATCGGTCCCGCGCAGGAGCTGCACCCGACGGGTGCCGTCCGCGACCACGACGTCCGCGGCGATGGCCCCCACGCCCGGGAGGGCCACCAGCCCCAAGTGTCCTTGCTTTCTCGCGGTGAGCTCGGGCAGCACGTCTTTCAAGAAGACGAGGAGCGCCGGGTCGAGCACCGAGTTCGCCTGGTCGCGCTCGGTCCACTCGCGACGCAGCAGCCGCTGCAGCTCGTCGATCGCATACACGATATCGATGAGCGCAGGCGCGTACGCAGAGCCCTGCACCTCCAGCGGAGGCCGCTTCGTGCGCACGAACTCGTCCCACGCGGGCGTCCCGAACGCGGGCAGATCGACGACGGCCCGGTGCCCGCGCGTCTCGAGCTGGATCGTGAACCCGGCCTGGTCCGCGACGCGCGCGAGGCCCTCGACCACCGGCTCGGACTCCTGCGGCACGTCGAGGACGTCCCAGTCTTTCACCTCGAGGAGGCGGGAAAGCATCGCAGCAGCGACGAGTGTCCCGGCCCCCGGGCGGCACACGAGCGCATGCTCCTGCACGCGGAGGTCCCCGAGCGGCGAGAGCGTGCGAGCGCCGAACGCCGCCCCCCGCGCGGCCCGCAGGTGCAGCGGCCAGACCGCGACGAGCTCGTCGTCCTGGTGCGCCGTGAGGACGCGCAGCTCGTCGACTCCGGCAAAAGCCCGCCACCACCGGGAAAGAAACCAGTGCGACGACAGCATCGATGCGCCCGCGGCGTCGACGAGCTCGTTCCACGGCACCTCGAGCGCCTCGAGACGCTCCGTGGTGGTGACGATCTCGATGCGCATCGCATCGAATGTACCATCAGCTCATCAACAGGTACGGTTGCGCCTGCGGGTGTTTGTCGTTCAAATGCGCCCAGAGAAACGAGTGCGGTCCCCCCCTTGAAATCACCGTCCGACAACCAGCCTCCCGCATCTCCCTCGATGGAAGTCGGCGTCACCGAAGGCGTGCCCGGCGCCAGCGCGAGTGCTCAGCACCGTCTGCACCGCATCTTCCGCGCCATCATCGCGAAGCGCTGGTTGATCGTCGGGTTCTACGTGCTGCTCTGTATTCCGGCCGTGTGGTTTGCGCTGTCCGTGAAGCAGAACAACGCGCTCGACCGCCTCATCGTCTCCACCGACCCGGACCTTCAGGGCTCGCGCGCGTTCGAGAAAGTCTTCGGCGCTGGCGAATACGTGGTCGTGCTCGCAGAGGCCCCGGATCCATATGCCCCTTCCGCGCTTGCGCGCATCCGCGACATCGAGCTCAAGCTTTCGAAGATCCCGGCCGTTTCACTGAACTCGGCGATGTCCGTGTACGTCCGCAGCCACCCCGGGTTCCAGGCCGACGAAGCGGGTGCCGCCGCGTTCCGGAAGTTCGCCCTCGACACCGACCTGTTTCGCAAGCAGGGCCTGCTCGGCGACGGGTTTCTTTCGCTGCCGCTCATCCTCGACGTGCGCACGCCGGAAGATCGCAACGCGGTCATCCACGCCGTCGACGCAGTGCTCGCGCCGTACGAGCAGACGCTCGCGCCGCTGACGGCGCTACGCAAGGTCGGAGAGCCGTACGTCACGGCGTACCTCGATCAGGACACGAAGGAGGCCGGGGTGCGTTACTTCCCGCTCTTTTTCCTCTTCGTCATCGTGCTCAACATCGCGCTCTACCGGTCCTGGCGCGCGCTGGTCGCGTTTCTCGTGACGCTGATCGTCTCCGTGGCGCTCACGCAGGGCTTCATCGGCATCACGCACGGCGTGACCTCCATCGTCTCCGCGCTCGTGCCCATGACGATCCTCGTCACGTGCACGTCCACACTCGTCTATCTGCACTCGCGCTATGTCGACAAGCCCGACGGCGTCAGCGTGGAAGACCACCAGATCTTCGCCCTCGCCAACAAGTTCCTCGCCTGCACCGCTTCGATCTTTGCCACGGCCGTCGGGTTCGCCGCGCTCGTCATCTCGAAGATCCTTCCCATCCGCGAGATGGGCATCTGGGTCGCCGTCGGCCTCTTGTTCACCTGGGTCATCGTCTTCACGCTCTTCCCCTCGATGCAGCGCATCATGAGGGCGCCCACGTCCTCGGACCGCAAGATGTCGCTCGCGTGGTTCGACAAGATCGTCGACGTCCTGCCGGTGTTCTCGTACCGCTTCCGCTGGGTCCTCGTTCCCGCCGCCCTCGTGCTCTCCGCGTTCGGCGCCGCCGCGTTGTTCGGCATTCCTCACGTGCTGACCCCGATGCGTCTCGAGACCTCGGCGGTCTACAACCTCAACCACAAGTCTGCGCTCTATCGCGACACCATCCTCCTCGAGAAGAAGGTGAAAGGCCTCGCCGTCAGCGAGATGTGGCTCGACGGCAAGAACGACAAGGTCTCCGTCACCGACCCAGGCACCCTGCGAGGGCTCGTGGCGCTCCAGACCGCGCTCGAGCACGAACCCAGCGTCGGCTCCGTCGTGGGACCCACGGCGATCCTGCAAACGCTGCGCTATGTGACGACGGGCTCGGCCGCGCTGCCCACCGACGACGCCGGGCTCGAGTCGGCCGCTGCCATCGTCGAGACGCGGCTCAAGGACGAACCGATGCTTCAGCGCTTCTTCAACGAGGCGCTCACGAACACTCACGTCACCATCATCACCACCACAGGCGACCACGAGCAGTTCGAGCACCTCGAAGCTCGCCTGCGCACCATCTACGCCGACGTCCAGAAGGCCAACCCGAGCTTGCAGAGCTTCGACCTGCGCATCGTCGGCAAGGGACCGCTCCAGGCGAAGATCGCTTACAGCCTCGTGCCGACGCTGACGGAGAGCTTCCTCCTCACCATCGGCATCATCTTCGTCGCGTTCCTCGTCCTGTTTCGCAACGGCGCTGCGCGGATCATGGCGATGATTCCGTCGATCTTCGCAATCCTCGTGATGTTCGGCATCATGCGGCTCTGCGGCGTCGCTCTGAACGTGGCCACGATCCTCATCGCTTCGACGGTGCTCGGCACATCCGAGAACGATCAGATTCACTTTTTTTACCACTTTCTCGAGGGCCAGAAGTCCGGCGGAACCACCCACTCCACCGAGCAGGCACTGCGGCACACGCTGCGAGTCGCCGGGCGGGCGATCTTCTTCGCCACGCTCATCAATGCGGGCGGCTTCCTGGCGTTCGCGCTGGCGACACTCAAGCCCATCCAGGAGTTCGGTCTGCTGTCGTCGCTCGCCTTCGTGCTCTCGATGATCGCGGACTTCACCGCACTCCCTGCGGCGCTGTGGATTGTCTTCCGGGACAAGCCCGACTGCTACAAGTAGCCGTTCGCGGGGTCGCCCTCGCGGCGCTTCTCGCCGGGTGGGCACCGACACCCCGGCACGTGCCCTCGATGTACGACGCGCATGTCCGAAACGGGCACATCGAGGCGGCCTGCGCGCTCAAGAGAGAGCGCTGCCGTGCGGCCCACGACCTCGCCACGTTCGCTTCCACCGTTGGACTCTTGCCCCCGGTCGGGGAGCGGGTGTCGGCCGGGTCCGTCCGCTACGCTACGCGCTCGTCGTGCGAGAAAGCCGGCTCGTCGCCGTCCTCGCTGACGCTCTACTTCGGCACGCTCGCCCCTTGTTGAAGGCGCACGAGCATGCGCTGCGCGCCTTCGTCACGGCTACCCGGAGCCAGCGACCCGCCGCCCTGGTCGCGATGGACGTCCAACCGCTGCGCACGCGACTGCAGCTGCCGGAGCGCGAAAGCGGTGCCCTTCCCGCCGCTTCTGAGCGCCGCCGCCGAGCTCGTCCAGGCGAGTCTCGAGCAAGGCGCGGAGCTCGCGCCGCCGGTCATCGAGCTGGAAACGTCCGGGCGGCTCCGCGCGCCTCCTCATCGGGGATGGGCGCTTCGTGGAGGCTGCCGGCGGCTGGATGGTGAGCAAGCTGTGGTGAGATCCGCGGCACGACCTCGCAAAAAGGTCAGGCTCTCCGACATTCCGCGACCGCCGCGTCCGGTCCGAGCTCGGCAAAGGCAAGACCACGAGATCACGACGTGATCGCCACCGACACGTAGCCGGGTGCGTGTTGTCGCCACGAGAGAAGGCAATTATGTGGCCGCTTTGCGCTGAAAACGTCGCACTCACACCTCGATGTGAGTGGATCTCGGCACGCTAGACTAGCGAGATAACTCGTAGTTATCGGCGATGATCCAGGCCTCATGGTCTTGACTCCATGGCGTATCGGTTGCAGGTATAGGAGTAACGAACACCACAACGGTGTTCAGGGAAGTGAGGGCCCATGCTCGACCCATGGATCATCGAAGAGATTCGCCGGCGTGAAGAAGCCGAGCGCGAAGCCATCGAGAGCGGACGCCCGGTGCTCGAGATTCCCCTCGAAATGCCCAGGTACCGCCCCAGCGTTGCGCCGGAGCCTCAGCCTGACGAGCGCGGCGTGATCGTCATCGACTACTAGTACGTCTCGATACCCGGTGAGCTGCAGGCCGGGCCGGCTCCGGGGCTTCGCGCCAGGGCTCGATTCTCCGGCCGTGAGGCACGCGTGGCGAGTGTCACGTGCGCCGACGTGCCGGGGCAGCGCGACTCTTGACGCGATGCAGCAGCAGCGCTAGGTTCACGGCGCTTCCGGGGCAGTCGTTGTCGACGAGCCGTGGGGTCTGCGTAGGGTCATGAGAGCCAAACGGGACGTGGTGCGGGTGGGAGTCGAGACGGCGTTCGCCATCCTCGGCTGGACTGCAATAGTGCTCGGCCTTCGAGGTCTTCTCGCCCCCGCGTCGACGACGCTCAGTCTGCTCGGGTCACCCAGTCTCCTTGGTGGAGTGGTCGGCGCGGCCCTCTTCCTCGCAGTCAGCACCGGCGCGCGTGTGCTTGCATTCCCGCTGTCGGGCCTGGTGCCCGGCCTGCCGCCGTCGACCGCGCTGTCCCTGGATGGCGCGATCCTGGTCGCGGGCGCGCTCTCCGTGGGCGCGCCACTCGTCGCGGCCGGCCTGGCCGTGATCCTCGCCGTGGACACAATCGTCCGCAGCATCGTCGGAGCACGCGCGCGCTCGAGCGAGGGTATCGTCGAGAGGCTGAGCCCGCTCGGCATCGCACGGCGCGCGCTGTACACGGGCGGCGTGGCTGGCGGCCTCCTCGTAGGCTGCGCGGCGGCCTTCGGCTCGCACCTCCGCAACGCCGACGAGCGCCTGGGAGTCGTCGCCGCGTTCGGCCTCAGCTTCCTCGGAGCGCATGCGCTCCTCCACCTCCTCCACGCGCGGCTTCTCGGTCAGCCGTTTCGTCCGGCGCTGCGTCGGGTCGTCGTCGCCCTCCTCGCGGAAGCAACCCTGTTGCCACTCGGGGCGGTCATCGTCCACATCTGGGACGAGCATCGTCCTGCTGCGTTCGTCCTCCTCGGCGTGACGTACCTCTTCGTCAACTTCGGCTTCTACCGGATCGCCCGGATCACCGCGGCGCTGCGGGGACGCGTACGGGAGCTCGCCACCCTGTCGCGCACGGCCCAGGCAATGGCCGCCGAGCTCGAGGTGCCACGCATCGTATCGGCGCTGCTCCGCGAGACGCACCGCGCGCTCCCCGCGGCGAGCACCATCGAGCTCCGCCTCTCCACTGCCCACAGCGTCGACGGCTTTCCGCAGGTCGAGCGTCACGCGCTCGAGCGCGGCCGCCAGCGCGTGCGCTCGACGGCCGTCCCGCGCTGCGAGTGGGACGAGGTGGAGCGCCTGCAAATAGACGAGCATCTCGATGCCGCGCCGGGCGCCACACAGTCTCGCCTCGTCGCGCCGCTCCGCCGCTACGGAGAGTCGGTCGGTGTGCTCGTCGTGGAGAGCCGCCACGACGCACCATTCGGCCGCAACGAGGCGCGTCTCATCGAGGCCGTCGCCGGCCAGGCCACGAGCGCGCTCGAGAACGCGCGCCTCCACGCGCTCGCGAACTTCGACGGCCTGACGGGCCTGTACTGCCGCCGCTACTTCGACTCCCGTCTCGTCGAGGAGATCGAGCGAGCGCGTCGCTTCGAGACGGGCTTCTGCGTCCTGCTCCTCGACATCGACAACTTCAAGAAGCTCAATGACAGCCGTGGCCACCTCGCGGGCGACCGTGGCCTGCGCGAGGTCGCCAGGCTCGCGCAGCTCCAGCTCCGCAACGTCGACCTCGCCGCTCGCTACGGCGGCGAAGAGCTCGTGTTCATTCTGCCGCGCACGCCGCTCACCGACGCGCACGTCGTCGCCGAGCGCATCCGCGACGCGGTGTCGAGCTACGTGTTCGCCGACATCGGCCATGTCAGCGTGTCCATCGGCGTCGCTGCGTTCTGCGACACCGGCAACGACTCGGGCGTGCTCGCCTCCAATGTGCTCGGCCGCGCCGACCTCGCGCTGTATCGCGCCAAGTCGCTCGGCAAGGATCGCGTCGAGGTCGATCTCGGCCCCATCGAGCTCACACCCTCGCTCGCGCCCGTGCTGCGCCGCCGTCGCTCGTAGCCGTCGTCCGGGCCTACCCGGTGTACCACCTGGTGTACTACCTGGTGTACTTGAGAAAGGCCTGCGCGGCGACGGCGCTCGACTTGCCGAAGCTGGCAAGCCAAAGGTAGTCGGCGCCGAGGCCGATCGAGAAGTGCCGGTTCAGAGTGTGGAAGTCGATGCCGCCGCCCGCGACGACCGCGAGGCTGATCTTGCGGCCGCCGGTGACGACCGCGTCGTCGAGCACGTTCGACGGGATGTGGGCCGCGACTGCGCCCGCCTCGACATAAAGACCGACGCGACCGAGCTGCAGCTGCGCGTGCGCCTCCCCGCCGTAAAGAAATGTCTGGTACGCCTGACCGTCGGTCGGTCCCGGGACGGTCACTCGACCGCTCGAGCCGAGCACGTGCGCCTGGATCGACAGCCAGCGCAGGAGGTCGTAGCCGAGCCGCAGCGAGAACGACGGTCCGGGGCCTGCGTAGCGGCCCGCGCGACCAACGTACACGAGCGCGCCGAGCTCTCCCTGGGCGTAGAAGCCACGCGCGAAACGCTTCGGGTCCGGGAACGTGGGCGGCGCCTGCTCCGCGATGACCTGCGCGTGCGCGGCAGCCGGCAGCAGTAGCGCGGCGACGACGAGCGTGCGCTTCACGGCGTGACCGGCGGTGGCGGTGTGACCGCCGGCGCGAGCATGGCAGCGGTGGAGACGTAGAGATCGGGCGCGATCTTCTGCGCAAGCTTGTCACCGGGCGTGCCCTTCTCGCGGACGCGTACGGAGTAGTCGAGGACGGCATGTCCCGTGGACTGGAAGAGGATCGCGAGGCGCACCATGGCAGGCGTGATGTCCCCCTTCGGAATGCCATCGAGCCCGATCGAGGAGGCCGTGGAGTTGCGCTCGAGCACGATGAACGGCGTGTTGGCACCGCCGTTGGCGGGGGGATAGCGCGTGATGACCTCGAGGTCGAGCCCGGCCTCGCGTAGCTGATCTTCGCGGAACAGACCCGAGCGCGTCGCGCCCGCCTCGAGGGTGACGAGGGCGCCGGTGCCCATGATGTCGGGCAGCTTGGGCTGGTCGGCCGCGGCAGCAGCGGGAT
>JAYTLP010000356.1:0-6336 GCA_043729375.1 Myxococcales bacterium | reverse complement strand
GCCAGCGTCTATGCACCGGAACTGCACCGCAAGGACGACGTGTTTCCGCTCGGCCCCATCCTCGGCATCGTGAATCGCGCGCACCCGTGACGACGCTCGTGCCCATGCGCCTCTCCGACACGCACCTCCTCTGGCTCGTCGAGGACGCGTACTCGCCGGCCGAGTACGCGCGCTTCATCGCCGAGATCGAGCGGGGGCGGCCGGAGCTTGCGACGAACAGCCCAGTCTATCGCGACCAGGCTGTTCACGCGGCTACGACCCCACCTGCCGGAGAAGATGGGCGAACTCTCGCTCGTGGGCCTCAACGAGCGGCTGCGCTTCTACCGCTACGGGCCGGCGCAGCGCTTTGCGCCACACATGGACCACTGGTTTCGGCCCGACGAGCGGACCCTCACGTTGCTCACGGTGCTGGCGTACTTCAACGACGACTTCACGGGTGCTCAGACGCAGTTCGTGGAGCAGGTCGACGAGGAAGTCGTCCCGAAGCCGGGGCTCGTGGCGATCTTCCAGCACAAGCTCCGGCACGAAGGGCGCCCGATCGTCACCGGTACCAAGTACGCCATGCGGACGGACGTGTTGTATCGCGCGCCATTCCCGATCCACCTGAGCTATGAGTGAGCACATGAACGACAAGATCGTCCTCGTCACCGGTGCGACTGCGGGCATCGGCAAGCAGACCGCGCTCGAGCTCTCGAAGCTGGGTGCCCGCGTCATCGTCGTCGCGCGCAGCGCTGAGAAGACGACGCGCGTCGTTGCGGAGCTGAAGCAGCAGAGCGGCAACGCGAACATCGACTCGTTCCTCGCAGACCTGTCCTCGATCCGCTCTATTCGCGACCTCGCGCGCGCCGTGCTGGCGAAGTACCCGCGCATCGACGTCCTGGTGAACAACGCCGGCGCGATCAACCTGTCGCGTGAGGTGACCGTCGATGGCTACGAGCGGACGTTCGCCACCAACCACCTCGCGTACTTCCTTCTCACCGAGCTGCTCTTGCCGGCCCTCGAGGCCGCGCCCGCCGGTCGCATCGTGAACGTGTCTTCGGAGGCGCACCGTGCAGGCCGGCTCGACTTCTCCGACCTCCAGGCGGCCCACAAGTACTCGTCGCTGAAGGTCTACGGTCGAAGCAAGCTCGCCAACATCTACTTCACGCGCGAGCTCGCGCGTCGGCTCGCGGGCACGCGCGTCACGGTGAACGCGCTGCACCCCGGCTTCGTCGCGTCGGAGTTTCTCACGAAGGGCGGGCTGATGGGGCTGCTCAAGCCCGTGGTCAACCTGTTCGCGGTGAGCGTGGAGCAGGGTGCGCGCACGAGCGTGTGGCTCGCGTCGTCGCCCGAGGTGGAAGGGGTGACGGGCAAGTACTTCTACAAGTGCAAGGAGAAGGCGCCGAGGCCCTACGCACTCGACGACGAGGCGGCCGCGAAGCTCTGGGCGGAGAGCGAAAAGCTCGTCGCTGCGGTGCCGTGACGGGTCGCGTCCAGCTCGGGTCTAGTTGCAGGCGCCGGCGTCGACGTCGTGGCTGGCGACGGTGAGCGCGAAGGTCGGGTTGGCGACGCTCGGGCCGTTGAACACGTCGAAGCTCTGGCAGTAGGAGATGTCGACGCCCACGTAGCCGGTGAACGCGATGGTGTAGTGGCCCCACGGGAGGTTCGGAACGCCTTCGGCAGTGCCGTTGGAGCCGGGCACGAAGCAAGCGGCCGAGGTACCGTCGAGCTTGCGCTTGCCAGTGGACATGCCGACGACGACCATGCCGCTCGAGTCGGTGAGCGTGACGCCGAAGCCGGTGACCTTCTCAGGCATTGCCATCGTGCAGCCCGTGGAGTCTCCGCCCCAGCTCGGCTGGAAGTAGAGCGTGCCGGTGTAGTCCTGCCTCAGAAAGTCCTTCTGCTTGAAGTTCACGGACAGGTTGGCCTGCGTGCCCTTGGCAGCCGTGGCGGTGGCGGTGACCGGGGTCGTGAGCGGCGCGCCGGCCGTGTCGAGAAGCGTGATGGTGACCTTGTAGTCGCCGGGCGTGACGTCGGCAAAATTCAGCGAGTTCTGGCTGCTGCAGTTCCAGTCCTGTGTGAAGCCGTCGCCGAGGCTCGGACCCTCGAGCACGACGTGCTCGGTCGCGGCCTTGAGGTCGGAGCAGAGCGCTCCGGTGTAGCCCTTCGACTCCATCTGCAGGCGCGAAACGAAGATCTGCAGCCCTGCGAGGTTGAGCGGCGCGATCTGGCAGGACGTGGAGCAGCCGGAGTTCTCGACTCCGTTCAGCATGCCCTTGTCGCAGGCTTCTCCGGACTCCTTCTTGCCGTTCCCGCACGACGAGCCGCCGCAGTGCGCGAGGAGGATGACGGCGCAGGCGGCGATCGACATGCCGACGATCCACGCTTCGAGGTGACGCTTCATGATCAGACTCCGAGCTGCTTCTTCGCGAGGAAGAGGTCTTCCGTGACGCTGGACCAGACGAGATCGAGGAGGCGCTGCATCGTCGGAAGCGCCGTTGCCGACGCGGCCTCGCTCGCCACCGCGCGGGCGGAGGTCTCGAGGTCGCCCGCGAGCAAGTAGCCCGCGCGGCTGCCGGTGAGGTCGGTGGCCTGCAGCCACGTGAGCGCGAGCGCCTCGGGACGCGCGCTGGCGGCCTTCAGGCTACGACCGACGGCCGCGATCTGCTCGAGCGCGACCGGTGCCAGCGCGCGCTTCATGCCCTGCACCGTCTTCTGCACGTCACCGATGCCTTCGTCGCCTGCACCCATTGCGAGCGCTGACTCGATGATGTGCTGGAGCTGAGCGGGCTGCGGCAGGATGTAGCGGAGCAGGCGCTCGGGACGCAGGTGCGCGAGGCGACGTCCGAGCTCGAACGCGAGCTCGCGCTCGGGGCGCTTGTCGACGAGGAGCGGCTGACCGAGCAGCAAGACCGGGACCGCAACCTTGTCGATGCACGCGAGAAACACGACGGGGTCCTTCTGATCGGGACGCACGTACGCCTCGGGGTAGGGCAGACCCAGCGACGACGCCGCGTGCCGTAGCGCGCGCGCGATGGGCCGCGCGTCCGTCTGCTCGATGGCTTCCTTGCGAACGAGGTTGGCCTGCTTGTGCGTCTGCGCGTTCGACGTGGCGAGCATCGGCGCGACCGCGGCGAAGAGGGCGGAGAGGCTGCGATCCTCGTCGGGGTGCTGGATGCGGCCCCAGAGCTCGTCGTTGAGGCCACGGCGGCTCCACACGAACGGCTTGCTCTTGAGCTCGGTGGCGAGGCGTTGATCGTCGGCGTCTCCCTTCTTGAGGAAGGTGAGCGCGTACGCCGCAGCGGCCGCCTTGTCCCGCTGACCGAGCTGAACGTAAAGCTGCTTGAGCGCGCGGTACGAGGCGACGCGGCTCTTGTCGGCGCGCAGGAGCACCTGGTGCTCGGCGATGGCCTTGTCGGCGCGGTCGGGACCGGCGGCAATGTAGAGGTCCGCGAGCTGCTCGTGACGCTTGAGGTTGCCGCGGTCCAGCGTGAGCGCGACCTCGAGGGCCGTCATCGCCGTCTCTCGCTCGCCGAGCTTTTCGAGGCTGACCTCACCGAGTGCCGACCACAGCCGCAGGCGCTCGCCGTTCTTGCCATCCGACGTCTCGCCGCCGAGGCGCTTCAGCGCTCGACGGTAGAACCGTGCAAGCTCCTTCCACTCCTGGCGATCGCGCAGCAGGGTCTCGAGCGCTTCGGCCGAGCGCTCGAGCGACGGGTCGTCGTCGAGCGACTCCGAGAGGAGCTTGGCGGCATGCTCGTGACGACCGAGCTCGTCGCGGCAGATGAGGCCTGCCGCGTGGCGGTACTTCGCGCGTACGCTCGTGTCTTTCTCGACGGCGATGAGGCGCTCGAGCATCTCCACTCCGTGGGTCCACTGCTTCTGCTCGACGTACACCTCGAGGCACTTGTGCAGCAGGCGCTGGTCTTCGGGCCGGTGCTCGAGGGCCTCGCGGTACGACTCGAGGGCCTTCGGCGGCGCTTCGAGCTTGTCGAGATAGAGGTCGCCGATCTCGGTGAGGAGCCTGACCCGCTCCTCGGGCGACGCGGTCTGGAGCAGAGCCTTCTTCGCGTCGATGATCGACTCGGGCTTGGCCTCGCCGCCTTCCACCTGGGCAAGCAGCGACGGACGGTGGGTCGGGTCGAGCTGGAGCGCACGCGCAAACATGGCGCGTGCCTTGTCGCCGTTGCCGAGCTTCTGCTCCGTCGCACCGATCTGGTGGAAGAGGTCGACGCGCTCGGAGACCGGCAGCGCGTTCGCGTGGTGCACGAGGATCGCCTTCTGCGACTCGAGCGCCTTGTCCCACTCCTCGCGTTCGAGGTGGTGGCGAGCGCGACCGCGCTGCGCTTCGAGGTGCGTCGGGTCCAGCTCCGCGGCGCGCGCGTAGGCCTTCTGGACCTTGTCCGTCTCACCGATGGCGGCGGCGGCCTTGCCGAGGCGCGTGAGGCGCTCGAGCTGCACCTTGTCGTCCGCCGTCTTGCGCGTCAGCATCTCGAGGATCGGGACCAGCTCCTGGTAGCGCTCCGCGGTCCACAGCAGCTCGGCGACGCGCTCGGCCGCCTCGACGTGCTCGGGGTCGACCTGCAGCGCGTCGAGATAGAGCTGCATCGCACGCTTGTGGTCCTCGAGGTTGTCGTAGATCTCGCCGGCCTCGACGAGGAGGCGGGTTCGCTCGAGCCGGTTGGCCTCGTGGGGAACGGCCTCGACGAGCAGCTTGCCCGCCTTCAGAAACTCGCCGTTCTTGCGATAGATCTCGACCATGCCCGTCATCGACGGCACGTACGTGGCGTCGACCTCGAGCGCGCGGGCGAAGCGCTGCTCGGCCCCCTTCGAATCGCCGAGGCGCTGCGACAGCTCACCGGCGCGGTGCAGGTGCTCCACCTTCTGGCTCTTGAGCTCGGCGGCCTGCGCGCGACGCTCGAGGAGCTCGATGCCGTCCTTCCACATCTCGGCCTTCTCGTAGAGGCGCGAGAGCTCGCGCTGGGCCTCGGCATGGCTCGGCAAGAGGCGCTCGGCCTCCGCATAGGCCTCGATGGCGCGCTTGCCGTCATGGAGCTCGTGATCCGCCACCTCGCCTACCTGGCTCATGAGCTCGGCGCGCATCGCCGGCGGAACGATGGAGGCGTGACGGCGCAGCGTCTCGACGAGCGACTCCCATTTGCACTCGACGCGGTAGATGCGCGCGAGCGAGCGGAGCGCGTCCTCGGAGCGAGCGTCGAGCTGTAGCAGCTTCTCGAGGTACTCCGCAGCACGAAGGGCCCCCGAGGGGTGCTCTTCCCACTCCGCCGCGAGCCGGCGGTAAAGCGCTGAACGCTCCTTGTCACTATCAACGGCATCGGCCTGCGCCGCGAGGATCGTGAGCAGCTGCTCGTGACGGCCCTCGTGCTCGTACAGACGCTCGAGCGCGCGCAGCGTACCGAGGTCGCCGGGAAAGTCGCGGGTCAGCGCCTCGAGACGCTCGATGGCGGCCTTTCGATCCGACAGCTTCTCGCCGGTGAGCTCCGCGGCCTCGCGGCGCAGCGACAGGGCCTCCTCACCCGACGTCAGCGCGGCGCGCTCGACGAGCACGTCGACGAGCTCTTTCCAGTTGCCGCGTCGACGCAGCAGCGCCTCGAGTGCCGCGAACAGGTCGCTCGCACCGGGCTGCGCACGGATGGCGGAGCGATAGGCCTTGGCCGCGTTCGAGCCGTCGCCGAGACGGCTCTCGTACACGTCGGCCTGCTCGGCGTATTGCTCCGAGCGCTTCACCAGGTCCGACTCCGTGGAAGCGGAGTCGCCGAGCGCGACGGCCAGCTCCTGCCAGCGCTCCGCACGACCGAGGAGCTGGATGCGCAGCGCCTGGGCTTCCTTCGCCGCAGGTACCGACTCGAGGCCGGGCGAGCCGAACAGCCGGACGGCCTCGGCGACCGACGTGAGCGCGTACTCGACGTGACCGAGGCGCTCGCCGTAGAGGCGCGCGATGCGCAGCCAGGCTGCGCCGCGATCGGTCTCGGGCAGCGTGGGGACGATCTCGGTCATCTCTGCGAGGAGCTCGTTCCACGTGCCGGTCGCCGACGCGAGGCGCTCGAGCTCGTCCCACGTGTGCGGGCGCGGGTCCTCGCGATACGCCGCGAGCAGCGCGGTGAACGCCTTGCCGAGGTCGCCGACCTTGTGCTCGAAGAGCCCAGCCACCTCGAGCAGCATCTTCGCGCGGCGCTTGTCTTCGCCCTCTATCTCCGTGCGACCGAGGAGCAGCTCGATGAGCATCTCGTGCTCGCCCTCCTCACGGAGACGCTTCTCCATGCGATCGAGGTGCTGAAGGGCGTCGGCGTGATCGGGCTGCTCGGCGACAACCTGGAACCAGCCCTCGAAGTCGAG
>JAYTLP010000355.1:0-9018 GCA_043729375.1 Myxococcales bacterium | reverse complement strand
GGCGCCGAGTGCATCGATCAGACGTGCAAGAAGTTCCTCGCGTCCGGAGAAATCTGCGCCAGCAGCGACAGCAAAGCCTATCCGAGCTGCGCACACGGCCTTCAGTGCGACTACAACGTCTCGATGACCTGCATCACGCCGAAGGCGGCCGGCGCCGAGTGCACCGAGAGCGCGCAGTGCGCCTCGTACCACTGCAAGACGACATGCACCCCCGAATCGACGCCCGTCACCGAGCAGTGCGAGCAGCAGCCGACGGCCTAGCACGCTCACCCACCCAAGGCCGCGACGGTATGTTTGACCGCATCCGTCGCGGCCCGTAGATTCCGCGCGCGATGCCCCGCGCCTTCATCCAGACGTTCGGTTGCCAGATGAACGCCTACGACACCGACCGCATGCGCGAGCTTTTGGCCGACGGTGGCTGGGAGCTCGTCGACGACGCACAGCAGGCCGATTTCATCATCCTCAACTCGTGCGCGATCCGCGAGAAAGCAGAGCAGAAGCTCACCTCCGCCGCGGGCCGCTACAAGGCGTGGAAGAAGGAGCGTCCCGACGCGCTCCTTGCCATCTCGGGCTGCGTTGCACAGCAGGAGGGCGAGAACCTGCTGAAGCGCGCGCCCGTCGTCGACTTCACGTTCGGGCCCGACCAGATCCCGCAGCTCGTCTCGCTCGTCGAACGCGCGCGCAGCTCGCGGCAGCGTTTCTCCGTCACCGACTTCACCGACGTGGAGAGCTACAGCTTCCTCGACGCGCAGCCGCAGAAGCTGCCGGGCGGCGCCCCCGTCACCGCGCTCGTCACCATCCAGAAGGGCTGTGACCACCACTGCGCCTACTGCGTCGTACCAGCGACGCGCGGGCCCGAGGTGTCTCGACCGGTCGACGAGGTCGTGCGCGAGGTCGTGCGGCTGGTCGAGGCGGGTGCCCGCGAGGTGACCCTCGTCGGTCAAAACGTGAACTCGTACCACGGTGTTCCCGAGCTCGGTCGCAATGGCAACGGGTTCGTCGAGCTCCTGCGCCGGGTCGACGCGGTGCCCGGGCTGCTGCGCCTCCGCTACACCACGAGCCACCCGAAGGACTTCACGCCCGCCGTCGCCCGCGCGCACGCAGAGCTCGAGACGCTGCAGCCCTACGTCCACCTGCCCGTGCAGTCGGGGAGCTCGCGCACGCTGAGGCGCATGGTCCGCGAGTACACCCGCGAGCAGTATCTCGCCCAGATTGACTGGCTCAAGGCGGCGTGCCCCGACGTCTCGCTGTCGACCGACATCATCGTGGGATATCCCGGCGAGACCGCGTCCGACTTCGAGGAGACGATGTCGCTGCTGGCGCTCGTCGAGTACGACAGCATCTACTCGTTCGAGTACTCTCCGCGCCCCGACACGCCGGCGCTGAGGCTCCGTCTGCGCGACGACGTACCCGTCGAGGAGAAGCTCGGCCGGCTGCAGCGAGTGCAGGCGCTGCAGGCCGAGATCACGGGGCGACGCCTCCAGCGCTGGGTCGGTCGCACCACCCGCGTCCTCGTCGAGGGGGAGGCGAGCCGGGGCGATGGTCGGCTCTGCGGCCGCACGCCCGGCAACGAGATGGTGAACTTCGACGCGCCCGGCCTCGCGGGCGCGGTGGCTGGCGCGCTCGTCGACGTGGAGATCACCGCGCGCCGCGCGCACACCCTCGACGGCCGCGCGATCGCCGTGGCGGTGCCTGGCACCCAGCGGACGCCATCGCGTTTCCGCCGGCTCCCCGTCCTCGCCTGACCGTCCGTCAAGGAGACGCGTTGACGGTGTGCCTCGGGCTCCCGTAAGCTCGACTGGAGACCGTATGCCTTCCTCGATCCACCGTCGGTCAGGTAACTCGCCCGCGCGCTGGCGTGCGCTGGTGCTGGGGGCAGCCCTCGCGGTGAGCAGCGGCGCCCACGCGGACCGCATCGACGACCTTGCCAGGTCGCTGTCCGACGACTCGTCGTACAAGGTCCGCGTCCAGGCCGCGCTCGTCCTCGGCAAGTCGAAGGACTCGCGCGCGGTCGCCGCCTTGTCGCGGGCACTGAAGGACGAGAACGCGACGGTCCGCGGCACCGCTGCCTCGGCGCTCGGTGCCATCGGCGACGCAAGCGCGAAGGACGCGCTCGCTGCCAGCGCGTCCGACTCCGACGCCTACGTGCGTTCCCAGGTCGCCAAGGCGCTCGCGCTCCTCGGTGGCGGCGGCGGTGGCTCGAAGAGGGGCCAGAAGTTCTACATGGCCATCGGGTTCTCCGGCGCGCAGCCCGGCAACCCGCTCGTCCGCGACGCGCTCGCGCGCGAGCTGCAGAAGCTTCCAGACGTTGCACTGTCGGGCGGCGGGCCGGAGCTGACGGGCCCGGCCATCTCGCAGCGGAACCTGCAAGGCTTCATCGTCGACGGCGCGGTCCAGCGCCTCAACGTGTCGTCTACCGGCGCCGGCGTCACCATCGACTGCGACCTCAAAGCCTACGTCGCGACCTATCCCGGCAAGAGCATCAAGATGATGACGACGCAGGGTGCGTCGCTCGACGTCGGCGCCAGCGAGCGCGAAAGCGGCAAGAAGGAATGCATCCAGGCCGCCGCGGAAGCCATTCGCGACGACGTTTCGAAGTACCTGAAGACCGTCCCATGAAGGAGCAATAAGTCGATGGCCGAGCAGCCAAAACCACCCGTTGGCGGGGGCAAGAGCCAGCGGAAGATGAAGAACTACCTTCTCGACCTGCGCTACCAGCTCAAGTTCACGCTGACGATGGTGGCAATTGCCGCCGGCCTCACGTCCGCGCTCGGCTGGATGATCATGTCGAAGGCCCACGAGGCCTCTCGCATCGTCCAGGTGCGCGCGCTCGACCCGGACGACGCCGAGGCAGCGCAGCTCGTCGCGCAGTTTGCCCACAACGATCGGGTGCTCATCTTCGTGCTCATCGGGTTCGGCCTCGTGATGAGCCTCGTGCTCACCGTCTACGGCATCGTCATCACCCACAAGGTCGCGGGCCCGCTCTTCAAGGTCACTCTGTACCTCGACAAGATCCGCGACGGGAAGCTCGGCAAGGTGTACGCGCTCCGCAAGGGCGACGAGCTCGTGGAGTTCTTCGACCACTTCAAGGCGGCGCACGACTCGCTGCGCGCGGCCGAGGAAGAGGACGTGGCGCTGTTCCAGAAGCTGGAGCCCGTTGTCGACGATCCAGGTTTGAAGGCAGAGATCGCGAACACCATCGCGAAGAAGATCGAGTCGCTCAAGTGAGGCTCGCGCTCGTTGGGCTCCTCTTGCTCCTGCCATCGGTTTCTTTTGCACAGGCCAACAACCAGATCTCGTACGCCGCCATCACGAAGGCGCCGGTCGGCTCGTGGGCCGAGTACGTGATGAGCAAGGAGGGTGAGGCGGAGACGGTCAACGTCCGCTACACGCTCGTGCAGCGGGACAACAAGCACATCGCGCTCGAGATCGACTCGAAGACGCCGATGGGCCACATGCTCATGCGGCTCCAGTTCGATCCGGACGGCAGCAGGTGGAAGCTGGCCAAGGCGAAGGTCAAGGTCGGCACCGGCGACGCCCGCGACGCGCCACTCCCGCCCGACGAACCGAGCAACGTCTTCGGCAAAAACGACGACTTCGGCAAGAAGATCGGCCACGACACGGTCACGACGCAGGGTGGCAAGCGCTCCGCCGACCACTTCCGGCGCAAGACCGAAGGCGAGGACGGCGCAATGAACACCGACGTCTGGATCGACGACAAGGTCTTCCCCGTCGGCCTCGTCAAGCTCACCGATGGCCGCGGCAGCAAGGTGGAGCTCTCCGGCACCGGCACGGGAGGCACTGCGCAGCTGAAGTAGCTACGAGGAGCATCTAGCCAGACGTTGCCGCGACGAAGTCCCAGGTCCGGCGCAGGCCGTCTTCGAGACGCGTCGTGGGAACCCAGCCGAGCGACGCGGCAATCTTTGCATTCTCGCCCGCGCGTGCCGTGCCGGCCGTCCAGTCGGCGAGCGCGTGCTCCGGAGAAAACGGCTTGCCGGCGATGCGACACAGCGCCTCGAGCAGCTCGTTCACCGGTACGGCGCGACCGGAGCTCACGTTCAGGACTTCCACGTGGCTCGGGTCGACGACGGGCGTGGCGAGGGCGCGCAGCGTCGCGTCCACCACGTCGTCCACGAACACGTAATCGAGCGCCTGGGTGCCGTCGCCGACGACGAGCGGACGCTGACCTGCGAGGAGGCGCTCAGCGTTCTTGATGATGACCGACTTGTAGCCCATGCCCGCCCACTGCCGCGGGCCGTACACGAAAAAGTAGCGCAGCACGCGTGAGGCCATGGCGCCATCCTTGGCCGCATGGGCGAGGAGATGCTCGCCAGTAAGCTTCGAGATGCCGTAGACAGTTCTCGGCTGCGGCAGGTCGTCTTCACGCATCGGCGCGCCGACCATGCGGCCGTAGGCGTAGAGCGACGACGAGAAGACCACGCGGGGGACGCCTGCGGTCAGCGCGGCGGCATAGAGCGCCTGCGTGCCCTCGATGTTGGCGCGCATCACGTCGCGCGGGCTGTCGATGGACTGGTTGTGCTTCTCGGCCGCGAGGTGGAAGAGGCCATCGGCGCCGTCGAGCAGCGGGGCGAGTAGCGCGGGATCGTCCGTGCCGAGCGTGTGCTTTTCGACCCGCACCGATGGCGTGTCGGCGAGGTTGGACAGGTCGCCGTAGCGCAGGCTGTCGAGCGCGACGACCTCGGACGCGCCCAGCTCCACGAGCCGACGGCACAGGTGCGAGCCGATGAAGCCCGCGCCGCCGGTGACGACGATACGTTTGCCTCGGTAGTCCATCGTCACAGAAGCGAGACCCCGTCGATGTTGCCGGGCACCGGACGGCCGAGCAGCTGGAGGAGAGTGGGAAAGGCGTCGGCAGAGCGGGGCGTGCGCGCGGGATCGGCGACGCGGTGATTCATCACGAAAGGCACGGCCATGTGATCGCGGTGCAGCGTGCCGTGACAGGACTGCATGTCGATGTGGCCCTCGCGCACGCGCAGGTCCCAGCCGTGCGCGGCGGAGATCATGAAGTCGCCGGTGCGCGGCGAGTCGAACACCTGCGCGACCTGCAGCGGCGCGTCGGGGTACGCAGTGTCGGCGGTGAGCCGGAGCACCTCGGAGCGGCTCATCGACGCGGGCAGCGGCGGATAGCCGAAGGGGTCCGTGCCGTGTACCTCGTAGTGCACCTGGTCGCCGTCGAGGCGAATGCTCGCGCGACCGCGCGCGGAGCGTACCTCGACGATGCCCGTGCCGTCGGGGCGGAAGATGACGTGGTCGATGCCGGGCGACGCGAGCAGGTCGTCGACGAGCGTCGGATCCGTCTCGAGCAGCTTGCCACCCGTTGGCCGATCGCTCCACTGCGTCGGCCCCTTGAGGTAGATGTGCCCCATGCCGTTGCCGGCCACCATGACGGCTGCCTTCGCGCCCACCCAGTTGCGGAACTTCTTCGGGAAGTACAGCGTCTTGAGCCCACGTTTCTCGATGAATCCTTCGAGGTCGAAGTGGTGCTTCACCTCGGTGTGGCCGTGGTCCGCGCCCATCATGAGCAGCGAGCGCTCGAGCTGCCCCGTGGTCTTGAGACGCGCGACGAGGCGGCCGATGACGCGGTCGAAGTCGAAGTAGCGCTCCTTCACGCGGTCGGAGAACGGGCCGTGGTGGTGCGAGTACTCGTCGATGGAGTACGTGGTGTGGAACGTGAAACGCTCTCGGCGACGGAGCGCGGCCCGCAGCAAGAACCGCTCGCCCGCCTCGTCGATGTGGTCCCACGAGCCCGTGCGGAAGAACTTGAGCGCTGCGGGGATGCGACGGAAGAACGCCTCGTTGCGGTAGAAGCCGGTGCCACGCGAGATGCCGGAAAAGATGTTCGACGAGGGTTTCAGCAGCTCGAAGAGCGTGGTGGCGTCCTTCGAGAGGTCGCGATTCATTAAATAGCTGCCGAGACCGCTGTAGTTGCGGAAGCGCATCATCGACAGCGGCCGACGCTGGTAGCGCTCACGGTCGAACCAGCGGTAGCCGGGCAGGTTGGCGCGACCCGGAAACATGCCGGTGAGATATGGCACGTAGGCGACGCCTGTCACCGACGGGAACACCGTGATGGCCGTCGCGTGCGTGCCCGGCTCCACCATGTAGCGCGCGATGTTCGGCAGGTCGCCGCTCTTCAGGTGCTCGGCGAACAGGTCGGTTCGCGCACCGTCGAGCAGGAAGAAGAAAGCACGATCGAACCGTCCGGCCATGAGGGGCGACTTGTAGCGGCGCTGGTACACAAAGGCAATGGGCGTTGCGACGACGAGATCGTGGGGCTAGGGTGAGGTTCCCACCCAGGAGCCATCATGACGACCAAGGACATCGCCACCCAGTACGTCTCGCTCTGCAAGGAGCACAAGAACGACACGATCCTGAGCGAGCTCTTCTCGAAGGATGCGGTCAGCGTCGAGGCCGCGGCGCCTCCAGGCGGCAGCGCGGAGTCGAAGGGCATCGAGGCCATCCGCGGCAAGGGCAAGTGGTGGGTGGAGAACCACACCGTGCACGAGGCGAAGATTGACGGGCCGTTCCCGAGCGGCGACCGGTTCTGCGTGCGCTTTTCCTACGACATCACGTTCAAGCCCGACGGGTCGCGCCGGAAGATGGACGAGGTCGGCCTCTTCACGGTCGCGGACGGCAAGATCGTGCGCGAAGAGTTCTTCTACACGACCTAGCCACGGACGGCCCTACTCGGGCAGCACGTCGAAGGCGTACTCGGCTGCCTCGTACGCGTCGTACGCGATGGCCTTCAGCGGCTCGTCGTCGTTGTCGTCCATCGCGCGGATGTTGTGCTTGATGCGGAGCGAAGCGCGCGTGCACGCGGCGCGACAGAGCTTCGCCTCGCGCTCGGCGTCGGGCCCGCGGTCCAGCAGGCTCGCCGTCGCGCGCGACATGCAGGCGATCATCGCGAACAGGTCGATGCTGATGTCGGCGATGCGCCGCTGCACGAACTGCATCTCGGAGATGTTGCTTCCGTGCTTGCGAAGCGCCTTCTCGACGTTCTTCGCGAGCTCGGGCACCCAGTCCTCGAAGAGCACGGCTTCGCGCTTGAGTTGCGGGTGAATATGGTCGAGGCGCTCACCGCCGTAGTACTGCGTCTTCAGCTTGTCGAGCATGAAGTCCATTGCCAGCCCGTAGCCCCGCAGCGGGAAGCGGATGGCCTCCGCCAGCGACGAGAGTCGATCGCCGGGGCCTTGCATGCCGGAGAGCGCGATGAAGCAGCGCAGGATGTCGTTCGTCCCGTCGAAGACGAGGTTCACGCGGGCGTCGCGTAGCATGCGCTCGTACGGCATGTCGCTCTGCACGCCGAGCGCCGGCGCGATCTGCAGTGCCTCCTGCACGATGTGCCAGAGCATCTCGGACGCGTAGATCTTGCACGCGGCGCTCTCGATGGAGAAGTCGTCGATGCCTCGATCCATGAGCCCGGTCGTGAGGTAAAGCATCGACTCGGCCGCGTAGAGGTCGACCATCATGCGGCCGATCTTGTCCTTCACCAGACCGAACTCGGAGATGACGCGGCCGAATTGCCTGCGCGTCGTTGCGTGGGCGAGGGCGAGCCGCAGCGTCGACTGCGCCTGACCGATGGCGGCCGCGCTGATGCCGACGCGTCCCATGTTGAGGATACCCTGCGCCACCTTGAAGCCCGCGCCCACCTGGCCGAGGACGTTCTCCTTCGGCACGCGAACCTCGTCCAGGTCGAGCGTCGTCGTGGAGGTGCCCCGTGTGCCGAGCTTGTCGATCTCGGTGCCGATGCGGACGCCCATCTTGCGCTCGACGAGGAACGCCGTGATGCGGTCCTTCTGCCCGCCCTCGCGGTCCACGCGCGTCTGCGCGAACACCGTGAAGAAATCGGCGAGGCCGCCGTTGGTGACCCACACCTTTTGCCCGGTGAGGACGAAGTCGCCCTCGGGTGTGCGCTCGGCGCGCGTGCGGATCGACGCGGCGTCGGAGCCGGCCTGCGACTCGGAGAGCGCGAACGCCGCGGTCATCTCGCCCGACGCGAGCTTCGGCAGGTAGCGCTTCTGCTGCGCCGCGTCTCCGTACAGCACGAGGCCGCGGCACCCCACCGACTGATGCGCCGAGAGCGTGACCGCCACGGATGCGTCGATCGCGCCGAGCTCCTGCATCACCCGCGCATAGCCGCTCGCGGAGAGGCCGACACCGCCGAACGACTTCGGAATCCACAGACCATAGAAGCCGCGCGCCTTGAGGCCGCTCAGCACCTTCGGCGGGATCTGAGCCCTCTCGTCGATGGCGCGGCTGTCGATGGTGTCACGCGCGAAGTCGCGGAGCGTCGCAAGCAGCGCCCGCACGTTGTCGCGCTCGGGGTTGGACATGCGCGGGTACGGGATGACCATCGACTCCGGGATGTGTCCGAAGAAGAGAGACTTGCCGAAGCTCGAGGGGCCCCGTCCTTCCATCAGTGCGCGTCCTTGGGGAGAGTGGGGGTTCGCGGCGGCGCGCCGGGCAGCGACGACGTGGAGCGCGCGAGCTGCTGCTGGAAGTCGCCACGTAGCTCGCCGCGGGCAGGGATGCGATAGGCCGTCTGGATCGCGCGCACGTGGACGAACCAGACGGTGAGGCCCGCAAGAAGGCCGAGGCCGCCCACCACGAACGCGCGCTGCGCGGTGCGGTTCATGGCCCCGCTCGACGGGTAGAGCCGCAACGCGGACAGCCCCAGCAGAACCGACAGCAGGCCGAGCGGCACGCCGACGAAGAACGCCACCACGCTCAGCGAGCAGGCGAGCGAGCAGACCGCGAGGAGGAGGGCGAAGCGAGGCACCGCCGAGATGATAGGGGCGCGACCGAGGCTGGGGTCAAATTTTAGGTTCCCCGGGGCGTGGCGCGGCGCGGCGCGCGGGCAGCTCCTCGGTTTGGCTTCCCCGGAGTGTCGTGTTAGACGGTGCGCCATGAGAGCCGGCTTCGTGGCGCTCGTCGGTCGGCCCAACGTGGGCAAGTCGACGCTGCTGAATCAGATCCTGGGCGAAAAGCTCGCCATCG
>JAYTLP010000354.1:0-7243 GCA_043729375.1 Myxococcales bacterium | reverse complement strand
CTGCCGTACTCGCCGTGCGAGCGTGAGCACCTGAACAAACGAGGCGGACAGAATCGCTGAGCCGTTAGACCCGGACAGAATCGCTGAGCCACGACACGGAGTTGCTCTCGAACTTGCTCCGCTGGCGACGGAGGCAGTATGATCGGGGGGTATCCAAATGCGCCACTCCGTCCCCATCGCATCGCTGGCGCTCGCGCTGTCCGGCTGCGTGAGCCGCGATCTGGCGCCTGTCTCCCCGTCCGCGGAGGAGCACAGCCTCGTGCAGCTCGAGGTTGTGTACACACGGGCCAGCGCCCAGGTCGGGCTCGACGCCGCGGCCCACTTCGTCCGGTACCGGACCACCAGCACATCCGGCGACGAGCTGAACCAGCGCGCGGTCTCCACTCTGCTCGGTCTCCAGCACGACGACGATCTCGGGGTGGGCACATTTCGCGCGGTCGACGAGGCCCAGGCCACGGCCGGTCCGCCCTCGCTCGTCGACGTGGCGCTGCTCGACGCCGGCTCGCTCACCGTACGGAACGCAGGTGCCACGGAGCTGGTGCTCGCGCCGCAGCACTACCCCGAGCTCCTGCCGTTCGTGAGCGGAGTGGTTTACGGTGAGGAAGGTCTGCAGACGCATGCGCCGCTGCCGTCCGCCCGGATCGAGGTCGAGGCCGAAGGTGGCGAGGACGTGGGTCCCTTCGTTGCCGCAGCGATCGTGCCGCGTGGGTTTCCCGAGCTGGTCGTTGCGCGTGAGGCCGGAGAGCTCGAGCTCTCGTGGGCCGGCCTCCAGGGCGGCGCGACGGTCCTCGTCGACCTGCGCTGGGGCGGCGCGCACGCGGGCTCCGTCCGGTGCCGCACGCCAGACGTCGGGCGCTTCTCCGTCGCGAAAGCATCTGCCGCGCTCGCCATGCAAATCGACGATGCGCTCGCGCAAGGCGCGCAGGTCGCTGCCAGCGTCTCGCGCTCCGAGCGAGCCGCGCTCGACGCGCCCGGCGTCGGTACCGGTCGTCTCCTCGTCACGCTCCGCGACACCGCGACCGTCTCCCGCTAGCCATGTCCGCCGAAGACAAGCGACGCCACGAGCGTCACGCGCTCGAGCTGCCCATCACCGTCAGCGATGCGGCCAACCGCGTGATGGCGATCATCCAGTTCGACACGCAGGACCTGTCGGAGGGCGGCGCATTCGTGCGCTCCAATTTGCTCTTCGAGATCGGCGAGACGCTCAGCCTCGCGTTCTCGTTGCCGGACGGCCGCAGCGTGCGTGCGTCCGGCAAGGTGGTCCGCGTGTCGCGTGACACGGGGGACGACACCGTGCCCGGCATGGGCATCATGTTCGTCGACCTGGGCGACGCCGACCGGGAGGCGCTCGTGCGCACCATCGCAAGGAACCAGTAGCCCCCGCACGAAGACGAGTCATGGCCGAGACGATCGAAGACATCACCTACGACTACGAGGACGAGGGCAAGCTCGTCCGCAAGCAGCTCAGGAGGGAAGTCCTCACGCGCGGCGCGTGGTCGACGATCATGTTCCTCTACCAGGAGCTCGATCGAAAGAAGGGCACGTTCAACGCCCCGAAGATGGCCGTCGTGCGCTTCAAGAAGTGGCAAGGTACCTACCGCAAGCAGTCCAGCTTCGCGATCTCCACCGAGAAGCAGGCGAAGCAGATCTGCGCCGTCATCGAGAGCTGGCTCCCCGACATGGCGGCCATGGCCGCCGCGTCGGCCAGCGACGACGACGACGCCGGCGACGAGTAGCTTCCAGGGGCTACTTCGACTTGCGGAAGCGGTCGAAGAGGCTCTTTTTCTCCGTGCCCTTGCTGCGGCGGAGCTCGAGGATGCGGATCTCCTGAGCAGCGTCGAACTGCCGCTCGTCGAGCGCGACGGCGCGCTTGAACTCGACCATTGCCGCGTCGAACGAGCCCTCTTCCTTGTAGAGCATGCCGAGGAAGTAAAAGCCGCTCGCGCAGCGCGGCGACAGCTTGAGGCCGCGCTGGATCTCGGCGCGTGTCTCGGGCAGGCCGAGCTGGTCGAGGCAGTGGCGCGTCCACGCCGCGTAGACGACGTGCTCGCCTTCGGTGGGCGCAGAGGTGAGCGCTGCGACGAAGTCCTTCAGCGCCGCGGGCAGGTCGTTGCGCCGCAAGAGCGTCTGTCCGCGACGAAATACGACCTCGGCCTCGAGCGCGGCGAGCACGGTCTGGTGCGCGGCCGCGTCCTCGGCCGACGGCGTCGGCTTGTCGAGCGCGGCAAGGTATTCGGCGCGGCGCGTCTCATCGAGGAGCGTGGACTGCGCCTCGGAGACCCGGCGGAAGATCTTCTCGACGTCCTCGCGCAGGCGCTGCAGCCCGAGCGCGGCGAGCCGGTCCGGGTGGTAGCGCCGCGCACCCTCCAGATAGGCCGTCTTGATCTGCTCGGTGGTGGCGGTGCGTGGCAGGCCGAGCACCGTGAACAGGTCGTCACTGTCGATGCTGCCCTTGCGCTTGTCGACGAGCAGCTCGAGCTCTTGCGCTGCGGCAGACGGAACCCCCGCTGTGGCCGCGGGCGAGGCGACGACCTGGGGATGGGCGACGGCCTGCGCGCGGACACCCTCGAAAGAGGCTCCCGCGCGTGGCTGCGAGACGGCGTCGCTCCCCGAAGGTGGCGCGCGTCGCGGCGCCACCTTGGAGTACGCGCTCGAGGAATCGGAGACGCGCGCGGGCCCGGCGAGGGACGGTTCCTCCAGCGTGGAAGAGACGTAGAGCGCATACACGAGCGCGCTCACCGGCTGGAGCGGCAGCCCCGATTGCGTGATGAGTGCGTCGAGCGTGAGGTTTTGCTCGCACAGGAGCGTGACCGCGACGCCGTCGTTGGCGCCGAGCCCGAAGCGAGCAACCTCGTCGGACGTGAGTGACGTGTGCAGTAGCTTGCCCCCGAGCGGCATCAGCGCGTGTCGGAGGCGGTCCGCGTTCCATGCGCTGCGGACGCCATGGTACGTGGCGCGCCAGGGATGCACGCGCAGCGACTCGTTGCGCTGCAGGCCCTCCTGATGCTCCCTCGGCTCGAACACGATCGAGCTATCGGTCAAGAAGAACAACCGGTGCAGCTTGCGGCGGACCTGCGCCTTCAGTGCCTGGCGAAGCTGGTCCTCGGTGATGTGGCCCTGCCCCAGCAGGAGCTCACCGTAGCGTTGACCCTCCGGCGGAGGTGTGGCCAGCGTGGTCTGATATGCCACCTCGCCGAGCATCTTCATCTCGACGAGCACGCGGCCCAGCAGCTCGAACGAACCGGGCAGCTCGACTGCCACGGGATATCCGTCACGCACGTAGACGACGTGGTGTCCCTGGCGCGCTTCCATCGTGAGCAACCCCGTCGACTTCGCGACGAACAGACGTTCGAGTGCCACCGGGAGCGGGAGCTCCTGGACCGTGCTGCTGAACGGGATCGGGCCCGCTGCGGGTGAAGGGAGGACGGTCATGGGTAGACCCGCGGGTCCGGCCTGATTTTTCCATCGCAGGCCGGCGAAGTCCAAGAAGCATGTGAGTGGCACCACGAAAAATGTTCCGGGGCGTCCGCGGGCAGTCTGAAAACGGGAGGAGCCGAAATGGAAAGAGGCCCGCTCGCGCAGGCCTCTTCGTACGTGACGGTGGGTGGCGGTTCAGATGGCGGAGGCGCTGCGGGTGCCGTCGTCGATGGAGGTGTCGATGTTGGCGCTGCCGAACGACCAGGTCCAGCTGCCGTCGCCGAGGAGGTCGGCCTTGTGGTCGACCGCCGAGTGGCTCGGCGAGACGTCGAAGAGCGTGAAGCGGCCGTTCGTGATCTTCACGTTGTTGACCTTGAGCGAGCTGATGGCGCTCGTGATCTCGTTGGCGGCCAGCGTGATGGCGGTCGTGCAGATGCGGGTGCCGACATCGTGGCCGACGTCGAGGCTGGTGAGGTTGTAGACACCGGTCTCCACGACGTAGCCGAGGTCGTCACACGTGTTGCTCATGAGGTGGAGCAGCGTGCTCTTGAGGTCGGTCTGGCCGAGCGGCTGGAAGACCAGCGTCCCGAGCGCCTGGACGAGGAAGTCGCCGACCGGGATGCTGATGGACCCGCCGGTGAACGTGACGTCGGCGTCGGCGATGGGCGCGTTCGAGTGCGGCGTGAGCTTGCCGAGTATCGTGCTCTTGGAGGCCGGGAGCTGCGCCGCGGACGTCTGGACATCGACGTGCGTCGCCGTGCCGTTGACGTCGACGAAGTCGAAGCCGGCGCCTGTGACGATGACGTCCACATAGACCGCGCCGGTGGTGGACGGCGTGTGGACCGTTATCGTGTTCAGCAGCGTCGTGGAGCTCGTGATCTGCGTGATGTTCGAGATGAGGTCGAGGGCCTGCTTCACGTCGGGCGGCAGAACGGACGCGAGCTTGTCGGTGATGACCGACGCGATGACGTTGCGGGTGGTGGAGTTGAGGTTGATGGCGCCGGCAGCCTGAGCAAAGTTGACCAGCGACGACCCCGGGTCGGTGCTCAGGTTGGCGAGCGCCGCGAGTGCGGGAGACAGCAAGCCAGGAAGGACGCCGGGCTGGGTGAAGTCGAGCGCGGCGTTGGCCTTGTAGACCCCGCTGTAGGTGGCGCCATTGTTGAGCGGGTTGGTCGGCGTGGTGCTGGGGGCGCCCGGCGTGCCCGGGTCGCCGCCATCGGGGGACGCACCGTTGTTGTTGCCCCCGTTGCCCCCGTTGCCCGTGTTCGGGAAGTCGCCGGTCGTACTGGCCACCGGCGCGCAGGCAGCGAGCGAGGTGACGAGAGCGAGCGAACCGAGGAAGTGCAGCGACTTGTTCATGACGGAAGGTAGTGCAGCCCATATGCCACCGGCGGGTCAGCCGATTTCAGCGTGTTACAGTGATCGTAAGTAGTCGATCTGGGTACAGAAAGACCCGCTCCGGCACCCCATCGGGTCACCTGACCCTAGCGAGCAACTCCGCGAATTGTCCGGCGGGCGGACGGAAGCTGTCCGGCAGCCGGCTGCTGTCTTTCCCAGCGCGCGAGCGCGGCTGCAAAGGCGCGGGCGCCTGAGTGACGGCTGGCCGGGTCCGCCGACAGTCCCTCTCCGACGATGGCGCGAAGGGCAGGGTCTGCGATGCGGTCGAGGTGCTCGCCGATCCCCGTCGCTGTCACCGGGACCTCGTTCGCGACGAGGTGGTAGAGCGTGGCGGCGAGCGCGAACACGTCGGTGCGATCGTCGACCGTACCGCGGGTGCTCTGCTCGGGAGCCATGTAGCCCGGCGTGCCCGTGCCAGGAGAGGTCGAGCGACCGGTGACGTCCTTCTTCAGCGCGGTGCCGATGTCGATGAGGGAGACGTGCTGCTTGCGATCGATCATGATGTTGTCGGGCTTGAGGTCGAGGTGTAGCCAGCCGCGCTCGTGGAGGCCGGCGACGACCTTCGATGCGCGTACCACGGAGCGCACCTTGTCGACGATGGTGCGCGGCTCGCCGTCGCTCCACTGGCCGAGCGTGCGGCCGTCGGTCCAGCGACTCACGAGGAAAGTCTTGCGCGTCCTGTCGTCATAGCCGTCACCCAGGCCCTGCGGCAGGTTCGGCACGCGACCGAGCGCCTTTCTCACCTCGTCCTCCTCGATGGCGCCCGCGAGCGAGTGGTACTGCTTGATGGCCACGGCCTGCCCCCGCACGGTCTTGCCGCTGCGGTCCGTGGTGAGCTTCCAGCCCTTGTACACGGTGCCGAAGCCACCCCGTCCGACGCGCCTGCCGAGCTCGTACCGGCCCGACGAGGCCGTGAGCGCACGACCAGCGTCGGCGTGCGGGGAGCTGCAGAGCAAAAGGACGAGGGCACAAAGAACGGACGAAAAGCGCATCGCGGGCTCTCCGGGATCGGGGCGACGAGGGTGCTACTTGTCGAGCTCGACGGTGACGCGGTTCTTGGCGAGCACCTCCTTGCTCTCTGCAAAGTACGCCGCAGCCTGCTTCCAGTAGCCACCGATCAGGTCCGCGTGAAGGCGCGAGCCATCGGTGATCTCGCCTTTTGCGTGGAGGCGGTTCGCGTGGCTCATGAGCTCGTCGGCCTGCAGCCCGAGGCGACGCGCGACCGCGCCCGTCACCCGCACGGACAGGTTGTGCGGCTCCCCGTTCGCCCACGGCCTGACCTGGATCGCGTCGGCCTCGGCGGCAAGCTCGGCCGGAAGCGAGTGCGGAATCTTGTAGCCATTGGTGAGCATGACGCGGAGGTCCGTCATGTGCATCTGGTAGCCGTAGGTCGGGTTGACGTATGCGACGTTGCGATTGTAGATGCTGCCGACGATCTCCTTGGCCGCTTTGATGGTGCTGCCGTACATGACGGTGAGCTTGACGGCGTTGGTGCCACCTGCGGTGCGGTTGCGCTCGGTGCCGAGCGACGTCGTGCGGCGGGTGGTGTCCGCGAAGCTCTGCGCGGTCGGCAGGGCGAAGGAGAGCGCGAAAGCGGCGAGGAGGGTGGTGCGATCGAAGTTCATGGTGGGCTCCTGGTTGGGTTGGGCGTTGTGAACGAGCTACAAAGCAGCGTGCGTGCCATGACTCAACAATCCGAAATCAGGCAGATTAATGGCGTCGGCGCCGGCGTCCGCGCCCGCCTGAACCAGTTCACATCGCGGTAGAAATCGTGCGCACGAGCAGGTTGTTGGCGCGGCCTCGTCAGGGTGGCGACTCGCGGTGCCACGGCCTTCGTGCGACAGTGCCGCGGTGCCGGGGATCGGGCTCATCACCAACCCGCGATCGCGGCTGAACCGGCGCGACCCGTCGCGCATCCAGCGGCTCGGCTACCTCATCGGAGCCCACGGACAGGCCGAGGCGACGCGCTCCCTCGACGACCTGCATCGCGCCTGCGAGGACTTTCACCGGGAGCGCATCGACATCCTCGGCATCTCGGGTGGCGACGGCACGCTGCACCACACCTTGACGGCGATGATCCGCGCCTACGGCACGGAGCCACTGCCGCCGATCGCGATCCTCCGTGGCGGCACGACGCGGCAATGGCGATGGCCTACCGCGAGCGTATCCGTGCTGCCGTGCCGCCGTCGCTGGCAGAAAAAGGCTTGAGCTTCGAGCCGCTGATGACGCTCTACCTCACCGACTCGATGCCAGCCGACGAGATCGAGCGGGCCAAAGCCGCCGGGGTGGTCGCACTCAAGCTCTACCCGGCCGGTGCCACCACCAACAGCGACGCCGGCGTGACCGACCTGCGCAAAACCTACGCCACGCTGGAAGCCATGCAGCGCCACGGCTTGCCGCTGCTGGTACACGGCGAGGTGGTGGACCC
>JAYTLP010000353.1:0-6253 GCA_043729375.1 Myxococcales bacterium | reverse complement strand
CGAGCGCGTCGATCTCGCGCAGCGCCGTCTCGGCGGTGGCCTGCTCGCGCTGGTTCACGAAGAAGAGCGTGGAGTCGCCCAGCTCGAAGCGCTGACGCTCGAGGCGCTCGAGCTCGCGCGCCAGCTCGAGCTCGCGGCGGGTGGCCTCGACCCGTCGCTGCGCACCGCGGAGCGCGGAGTGTGCGTCGCGCAGCTCGGCGGTCACCTTGTCACGTGCGTAGCCGAGCATCGCTTCCGTGCGACGCAGCTTCGCGCTCGTCGCGGTCACCTTGCCGCGCGCGGCGCGGAACAGGAGCGGCACATCGAGAACGATGCCGACCTCGCCCGTGACGGGCCGGAGCGTGTCGGAGCCGCGGCCCAGATCCTTCGACACCGTGAACGACACGTCGAGCTTCGGGAGCAGCTCGTTGCGCGCGAGCTTCAGGTCGAGCTCGCCCTGCTCGCGCACGAGGCGCAGCTTCCGTGGCTCGGGCCGGAGCTGGAGCGCGAGATGCAGATCGCCGTCGAGCTCGGGGAGCGCCTGCGGATCGGGCAGCGTGTCGGGCACGCGGCTCGCGTCGACCACGATCGGCTGACCCGTGTCGTCGCGCAGGAAGAGCGAGAGCTCGATGGCCGCCTGCTCGACGCCGCGCACCGTGGTGGCCTGCTGCGCCCGTCGCTGCGCGATCGCCTTCTCGTTGTCCGTGCGCTCGACGGCGGGCAGGTCACCCCGCTCGACCCGCTGCGCGATCACGTCGTGGCGCTTCTCGGCGAGCTCGAGCAACGCCTCCGCGATGGCGAGCCGCTTGCCTGCCGCCACCCACTCCCAGTAGCGCTGCCGGGCCGCGCGCCGCACCTCGATGCGCTGCTGCTGCACCGATAGGCCCGCGAGCTCGACGTCCAGCTTTGCCTTCGCAATGCCGACGCGCCGCTTGTCGGTGAGCCCACCACGCAGGAGCGGCACGGCCACGCCCGCCCGCACCTCGCCGGCCGAGCGCGTCTGGTACTCACCGTAGTAATCGGGGATATGGCCCACGCCTACCCGGTAGCCGCCATAGAACGTGGTGCCGTAGAGCGGCGTCGGAGCCTCGATCCACGTGTCGAGCCTCTCGTACTCGTAGTAACCGAACGGAAGCACGGCCGCCTTGCCGCGGAGGACCGGATCGAAGCCGCCGCGTGCAGACTGCAGCTCGCCACGCGCGGCGTCCTCGTCGGCGCGAGCCGCGACGATCGCAGGGAACGCACGGTCGGCGGCGGCCTCGACCTCTTCGACGGAGAGCGTGTTCGCCGACGCCGTGGACACCAGCGTCATCAGGATCGCGATCGCTCTCACTTGCTCTCCTTCTTGCCGAGCGCCGCGGCCTCGTCGCTGGCGACCACCGGCGGGAAGCCGTTGAATTGCCGCCACAGCTCGTAGCCGAGGCGCACCCGGTTGAGGAGGATCCAGCCGTGCGCGCGCGTGCCCTGGCGCAGGAAGACGCCCGATGGCCACGTCTCGCCGTCCGACGGAGTGACGAGCACGCGAAACCTGCCCTTGCCGTCGTCGTGCGAGTCCACGAGCCGCACCACGCCACCAAATGTGCCGATCGCCACCGACGGCCAGCCTGCGAACTGCACCGCAGGCCAGCCCTCGAACTGCAGGCGCACGTGGCGCCCCGCAGCCACGAGCGGCACGTCATTGCCGTCGATCCACAGCTCGACCGCGCGCTGCTCCGTGTCGGGGACGAACAGCGCGAGCGGTGCGCCGGCCTTGAGCAGCTCGGCCTCGTTGCTCGCGAGGAGGCGCATGATCGTGCCGTCACGCGGTGCCTTCACCGCCTGGGTGCTCTGGCGCGACAGCTTCACCTCGATGCGCGCGAGCTCCGCCTGCGCGCTCGCGATCTCCGCCTGCGCGCTCGCCTTCGTGGCCCGCGCGTCCGCGAGCGAGGCGTTGCCGTCCGTACCGACCTTGCTGCGATCGGCCGACAGCGCGGTCTGCTCGGAGCGCGCGGCCATGTGCGTCGCGATCGCGCGCTCCGCGTCGGTTCGCGTGCGGACCTCGTCGAGCTGCGCGAGCTCGAGGTCGCGCCGCGAGCGCAGCCCCGCGTGCTCGAGCGCTTCCAGCCGCTCGACGTTCAGCTTCGCCGTCGTCTCGGCGGCCTCGGCGGCCGCGAGCCCCTGCTCGGCGGCGCGCGCGCGTGCCGTCGCCATCGTGTTGCGGTGGCCTGCGGCGTCGAGCCCGGCCGTGCGGGAGCCGGACAGCGAGCCGAGCCGGGACGAGACGGCCTCGGCGCGGTCCTGCGCAGCCTCGAGGCGGGCCACCACGGCGTCGCGCTCCTGCGTGAGGCGCAGGACGAGCTGCGGATCGAGGTCCGACAGGTCGACGATCGCCGCCCCTGCCTTCACGCGCGAGCCCTCCACGACGTGCCAGCGCACGATGCGGCCCTCGACGGGAGCCTGCAGCGTCTGCTGTCGCTCCACCGGCGCATACGCGACGACACGGCCGGTGCCGTGCGTCGTCTGCGTCCAGGGCGCGACAATCATCGCGACCACGGCCAGCCCGAGCACCGCGACGAGGAGACGCCCGGCCCACAGCGCCGCGTTCGGGCGCGGGGCGATGCGCAGCGCGAGCTCTTCCGCACGCTCGCTCACGAGGCACTGTCCCCGGAAGACCGGCGATCTTCGGAGCGCTCGCGCACGACGCCACCATCGGTGCTGACGACCCGGTCGAACCATGGAAGATCTCCCGGTTCGTGGCTCACGACGACGAGGGTGTGCGAAAGCCGCCGGTCGCACACGATCTCGAGAACGCGGAGCTTGGTCGGGCGGTCGAGCGACTCGAAGCCGTCGATCAGCAGCAGCGACGGGCGCCCCGCCATCGCGCGCGCGAGTACGAGGAGCCAGCGCTGGCTTCTGGACAGCGGCGCACCATCGTCGCGCACCGTCATCCCTATCCCGTCCGGAGAGCGCGTCACCACGTCCCAGAGGCCGACACACTGCAGCGCACGCTGCACCTCGACCGCGCCGAGGCCGGGGCGCCCGACCGCCACGTTCTCCGCCACGGTCCCCGAGAACACGAGGTCCGACCGCACGAGCGCGAGGCCGCGCTGCCGCGACGCACGCGTGAGCGCACGGTCGTCGATGCCGTCGAGCAGCACACTGCCCTCCGTCGGGGCGCCGGCCCAGTCGCCGTTGATCAGATCGAGCAGCGCGCTCTTGCCGGAGCCCGCTGGCCCGACGATCGCGGTGCGCGAGGACGCCGCGAGGTCGAGCGAGCCCACGTGGAGGAGCGGCCCGCGCGGCCCCGCGAGCACCACGTCGCGCATCGATACCGCCGTCGCTGCGGTCGCAGGCAGCTCGACGTCGCCTTCGGGCACGATGGGCAGCCCGGTCTCGACGTGGTGGAGCTTGTCGGCGGCTGCGACGAGGTCGTAGGCGGCGTCGAGCGTCTTTCCGAGCTTGCCGATGCCGGCGGCCACCGCCGAGACGATGATCTCCGCAGCGACGAGCTGACCGAGGCTGAGCTGCTTGTGGACCACGAGCACCCCGCCGATGAGCAGCAGCGCGACCGGCGCGAGCACCTGGATGCCGAGCAGCCCGATGAGCTGGCGCAGCAGCACACGGAAGTGTCGCCGCCGCGCCCCGACCCAGGCCATCACGCGGCGCTCGGCCTCGATGCTCGCGAGCCCTGCCCCGCTGCTCCGGAACAGCGCCGGGCGGGCCGCGAGCGCCTCCAGCCACGCGGCCACGGCGTACTTGTCGCGCGACTCCTCGATGCTGGTCGACAGCGCGTGGCGGCCGAGACCTGCGAGCACGAACACGAGCGCTGCGGCGAGCAGGATGCCGTAGCCGAGGAGCCACGGGTGGTAGAGCGCGAGCGCGAGCAGACCGATGCTCGTCTGCATCGTGACGGAGAGTCCCTCGGCGAGGAGCGACGTGATCGTCTTTTGCAGCGTGGTCACGTCGAAGAAGCGGTTCACGAGCTCCACGCGCGACACCGTCGAGCCCGCACCGCTGTCGGTGCGCACGAGCGCCGAGGAGATGCGAATGGCCGTGCGGACGAAGAGGCGCTGCTGCAGTCGCTCGAGCACCCACGCCTCCAAGGCGCGCACGATCGCGGACAGCACGAGGCCTCCGAACAGCAGGAGCGACAGCACGAAGATCGGCTGCAGCACGGTGTGGTATGCGACGGTGCCGACGAGGGCCTGCACCGCGACGGGGACCGCGAGCGTCGTGAGCCCGACGAAACCGGCAAACACGATGAGGATGCCGAGGTCACTCGATTCGCGCCGGAGGTGGCCGAGCGCCAGCGCTAGGGGAGAGGCGGAGCTCATCGCCGCTCTTCGAGCAGGAACTGTGCCGCGTAGAACAGGCTGACATCGGCGAGTTGCGCTCCGGTCGAGCGGGCGAGCAACGCAAATAAGCCGTGTGTGTGGCGAATTGCCAGGCGGAGTGGCTAAGATGGGGCGTGCGCTATCTTCTCCTCTTCCTGGTCGCGGGCTGCAGCCCGAAGAGTGCGGATCTGAAAGCGCTCGCGGCAGACCTCCACGCGGGCAGCACGCTCGGGGCCATGGCCAGCCTCGGCCTGCGGGCAGCCAGCGAGGCGACGTGCGCGACGGCGAAGGTGTGCACGACCTACCCGTGCACGCTCACCGGCGATGTCACGCTCGGCGACGGATGTGCGGTGCCACTCGACGGCACGACAGGGAGCGTGACGCTCGAGGGCACGCTCCAGTCGGCCATCGCAGCCACCTTCGCGACCACATTCGTCGGCGCCGGGGTCGTGGTCAGCGCGCATGACCTCACAGTCGAGCGCAGCGGCGCTTCGTCGACGGTGAGCTACGCGGGGCAAGACGTGACGACGCGGTCCGGCGTGCTCGCCGCGCAGTCGTCGTGGACCGTCGTGGCGGCGGGACAGGACACGCAAGATCCGTCCGACGACGTCCTCACACTGTCCGGATCGAGCCAGGGAACGGGGGGCGCGGTGGACCAGATCGAGGTCTCGGGAGCGGTCTTCGACCCCTCCTGCAGGCTCAATCCGGTGTCCGGACGGGCCACGGTGCAGCACGTGGCCCTTGCGTCCATCCAGCAGGCCGAGGTGCACTTCCACGCGCTCTGCGACGGGAAAGTCGATCTCGGCGGTTCTGGCGCCGGCTCCGGAAGCGTCGCGCTGCCCTGAAAATCACATTGAGTGAAGTCCCCTCTCGCCATGGGGCCTGTCCGCGGATACATTGCGCGCACTCAGATGAGCCCCATCGAAAACGAAACCGAAGATTTTGCCACCCTCTTTGCCGAGTACGAGCTGAAGCGAGGCGGCGGCAACCCCTACAAGAAGCGAGAGCCCAAGGAAGGCGATATCGTCCGTGGCCCCATCGTGTCGATCGGACGTGATTCAGCGTTCGTCGACATCGGTGCCAAGTCGGACGGCATGATCGACCTGATCGAGCTGCGCGGCGAAGACGGCCAGGTCACCGTGAACATGGGTGACGAGGTCGAAGCCCGCGTCGTCGAGGTCGACGGCAAGAACGGCGGCATCCTGCTGCGTCGCTCGCTCGGCCGTGGCCGCGGCGAAGAAGGCGCCAAGGAGATTGCCAACGCGCTCGCACTGCAGATACCGGTCGAAGGTCTCGTCACCGCCATCAACAAGGGCGGTCTCGAGGTCCAGGTTGCCGGCATGCGCGGCTTTTGCCCGATGTCGCAGGTCGACCTCCGCCCCGTCGCTGCCGAGGACCTCGCGCAGCTCGTGGGCAAGAAGTTCCAGTTCCGCGTCACGCGGTTCGAGGACGGTCCCCGTCCCAACATCGTGGTCTCGCGCCGCGTCCTGCTCGAGGCCGAAAACGCCGAGCGCGCAGCCGTCACCCGCGAGAAGCTGGTCGTCGGCGCCGTCATGCGCGGCCGGGTCGTCGCGCTGAAGGACTTCGGCGCATTCGTCGACCTCGGTGGCATCGAGGGCCTCGTCCACAACTCCGAGCTCGGCTACGACCGCGTCGCGCACCCGCGCGACGTCCTGTCCGTCGGGCAGGAGCTGGAAGTCGCCGTCGTCCGCATCGAACCCGATCCCAAGACGGGTCGCGAGCGCATCTCGCTGTCGATGCGCGCGCTCATGGCCGATCCGTGGAAGGAGTCCGCGGGCAAGCTGCGCGAGGGCATGGAGGTCGAGGGCAAGGTTGCTCGTCTCGAGGCGTTCGGCGCCTTCGTCGAGCTGGCCCCCGGCATCGAGGGACTCGTCCACCTGTCCGAGCTCGACAAGGGCGCCTCGCGCGTGCGTCACCCGAAGGACATGGTCCAGCCGGGT
>JAYTLP010000352.1:0-17042 GCA_043729375.1 Myxococcales bacterium | reverse complement strand
CGACACGGCGAAGAAAGCGCACGCGACGGACTACCAGAAGAGCTACGTCTCGCGCCGCACCACGGCCGACCGCGAGCGCAAAGACCCGCCTCCCGTCATGAAGAAGCTCATCTTCTGCAACGCTGCCGAGTTTCCCGACACGCCCGGGCTGCCGACCGGCGTTGAATGACAACGGCCCGCTACCGCTCGACGGGAAGGTCTTCCCGCGCCGCCCAGGCCCAGAACGACGCGTCGAAGTTCTTCGCGTCGTAACCGAGCGCGCGCAGCACCACCGTCGCGAGCGCCGAGCGCACGCCACCCGTGCAGTACACGTAGACGGGGCGTCCCCGGGAAATGCCTAGCCCCTTCAACCTGGCGACGAGCGCTTGGCGATCGAGCTTGCCTCCGTCGTCGAAGAGCGACGCGAACGGTACGAGGCGCGCGCCCGGCAGGTGACCGCCGCGCGCCTCGTAATACTTTCGCGCACCATGCCACTCCTCGTCTGTGCGGATGTCGAGGATGGGCTCGTGGTCGTGCACGGCCCGGCGGACGGTGTCGAGGTCGGCCCTGAGCGTCGGATCACGGCGCACGGTGAACGTCCCCGGCCCGGGCTTCGTGTCGCCCCCGCGCTCGCCATGCCAGGCCGCGTAGCCACCGTCGAGCAGCACGACCCGCGGATGACCGAGGTACGCGAGCATCCAGGCGATGCGGCCTTCCTCGCCGAAGCCGTCGCGGCCCTTGCCGTACACCACCACCGCACGCCGATCGTCGACGCCGAGCGCGGAGAGCTTCGCCGCGAGCGCTCGATCGTCATCCGACATGCGCCCCGTACGACCCCAGCCGTCCCGGTAGTCCTTCCAGTCGATGCGCACGGCGTGCGGCAGATGTCCCGCGCGATAATCGCCCGCGTCTCGTGCATCGAGCACCGTTGCACCGTCGGCAATCACGTGTGCCGCTCCGAGCTCGTCGGTGAGCGCCACGTCCGCGCGCGCGACGCCCGAGAGGAGCAGGAGGACGACCACGATCCGCACGCGCGCATTGTGTCCCGTCTTGGTCGGAGGCGCGATCGGCGTATGCTCCGCGACCATGTCCGACTTCAAGCCCTACGTCGCCGACGAGGCCAACGTCCGCGAGTTCACGCCGAAGGCGATCATCCTCGGCGCCCTCTTCGGTGTGATCTTCGGCGCGAGCACCGTCTACCTCGCGCTCAAGGCGGGCCTCACCATCTCGGCGTCCATCCCCATCGCGGTGGTCTCCATCAGCCTGCTGAAGAAGCTCGGGGGCTCCACGATCCTCGAGAACAACATCGTGCAGACCATCGGCTCGGCCGGCGAGAGTATTGCGGCCGGCGTCGTCTTCACGCTTCCCGGGTTCCTCTTCCTCGCACGTGACGCGTCGACGGGTCAGAGCGTCGGAGCCCCGTTCTTCACCTACTGGACCATCTTCACGCTCGCGCTCCTCGGCGGCGCGCTAGGCGTGCTCATGATGATCCCGCTCCGTCGCGCGCTCATCGTCAGCGAGCACGAGACGCTCCCCTACCCCGAGGGCACCGCCTGCGCAGCTGTCCTCATCGCGGGCGAGAAGGGCGGCGAGCTCGCGCGCACCGCATACCTCGGCCTCGGCGTCGGCCTCGTCTACGCCCTCGTCCAGCAGCTCACCGGCATCATCACCGGCACGGCCATCTGGGTCTCGTCGATGACGAGCAAGATCTTCCCCGCCGCCACCGTCGCCGGTGACATCACGCCGGAGTACATGGGCGTCGGTTACATCCTCGGCATCCGCAACGCGGGCCTCCTCGTCGCAGGCGGCGTGCTCGCATGGCTCGGCCTCATCCCGCTGCTCGCCTCGCTCGTGCCGGGCGCCACCATCGCAGCGCAGCTCGCCAAGCTCGGCTACGTCGCCACCGCCGGCAAGTTCGGCTACGACGGCACGTCGTTCACGCACCTCAACACCGCCGTCTACTTCGCCTACATCCGCCAGATCGGCGCCGGCGCCGTCGCCGCGGGCGGCTTCATCACGCTCGTCAAGACGATCCCCACCATCGTCTCCGCCTTTCGCGGCGCCATCGGCAGCATGCGCAATGCGAGCGGCACCGTCACACGCCGCACCGAAAACGATCTGCCCATGAGCATCGTCGTCTTCGGCGCGATCGGGCTCGTCGTCGTCGTCGCCGTGCTCCCGTTCATGCCCGGTCAGGGCCTGGGACCCAAGCTGCTGCTCGGCGTCCTCATGGTCGCGTTCGGCTTCTTCTTCGTGACGGTGTCGAGCCGCATCGTCGGCATCATCGGCAGCTCGTCGAACCCCATCTCAGGCATGACCATCGCGGCGCTCATGGCCACGTGCCTCATCTTCGTGGGCATGGGCTGGACCGGCGACGTCTTCCAGCCGATGGCGCTGTGCGTCGGCGGCATGGTCTGCATCGCCGCGGCCAACGCGGGCGCGACGAGCCAGGACCTCAAAACGGGCTTTCTCGTCGGTGCCACGCCACGCCATCAGCAGGTCGGCCTCATGATCGGCGCCGTCGCTGCATCGCTCGCCATCGGGCTCACCATCCAGGTGCTCGACAACGCGCACGTCGATGCCGCGACCGGCCTCGTGACGCACGCCATCGGCTCCGAGAAGTTCCCCGCGCCGCAGGGCACGCTCATGGCCACGCTCATCAAGGGGCTGCTCGCCAAAAATCTCGACTGGCAGTTCGTGCTCGTCGGCGTGTTCATCAGCGTGACCATGGAGCTGTGCGGCGTGCGCTCGCTCGCGTTCGCGGTCGGCGCGTACCTCCCGCTGTCCACCACGCTGCCGATCTTCGTGGGCGGCCTCATCCGCTGGGCCGCCGATCGCAAGAACGGCGTGGTTGCAAGCGAGCACGGCGGCGAGGAAGAGCTCGGGCCGGGCAACCTGTTCTCCACCGGCCTCGTCGCGGGCGGTGCGCTCGCGGGCGTGTTTGCGGCCGTGGTCACGGCGAAGGCCGGCGGCTTCGTGGAGCGGATGTCGCTCGAAAGGTCGCTCACGGGGAGCCTCGGCGAGGGCGGCTACACGCTGCTCGGCGCCGGCATCTTCCTCGCGATGGGCGTCATGCTCTACGTCATCGGCACGCGCAAGGTCGCGGCGACGTAGCTACTTCTTGCGCGGGTCGTCGAGCGAGTCGCCGCGCCGGGACTCGCGTCGCGCGTGGCGGGCCTCGTCGTCGAGCAGCTCCGCGCGCGCGATGGCAGCACGGCCGAACCTCTCGCGGATGGCGTCGAGCGCGCCCATGAGCTTGTCGCCGCGCGCGGGCCGCGCCTCCAGCGTCAGCTGGCGCGGCGCCTCGGCTGGCACGAGCCCCGCTGCAGCCACGCCGGAGAGCCGCACGCCGGCGGGACCGACGCCGATCTCGTCGAGCAGCTCGAGCGCGACCTTCGCGAAGATGCGCCCGTCGCTGGTGGCCGCATCGAGCGTGCGGCGCTTCGAGCGCGACTGGAACTGTGGGTCCTTGATCTTGAGCACCACCGTGCTCGCGACGAGCGCGCTGTGACGCAAGCGCTCGGCCACGCGGTCGGCCTGCGCCATCACCTCGCGCCGCAGGTCCGGACCGAGCGGCAGGTCACGCTCGAACGTGTCCTCGGCGCCGACGCTCCTGGCCTCCCGATCGGGAATCACCCGGCGCGCGTCGACGCCGCGCGCGAGCGCCTGCAGGTGGACTGCTTCGTCGCCGATGCGCGAGCGCAGCGCATCCGAGGGATAGGCTGCCACGTCGCCGAGCGTCTGGAGGCCGATGCCGCGCAGCCGCTCCGCCGTCTTCGGGCCCACGCCGAACAGCCGCTCGATGGGCAGCGGCGCGAGGAACGCCACCAGCCCCTCGGCCGTCACCTCGAAGAGGCCGTCGGGCTTGTTCACGTCGCTCGCGATCTTCGCGGCAAACTTCACCGGCGCAACGCCGACCGAGCACGTGAGCTGCAGCTCGGCGCGCGTCTCGCTCCGGATGCGCTCGCCGATCTCGCGCGCGGAGCCGAAGAGCTGCTCCGACGCCGTCACGTCGAGGAACGCCTCGTCGATGGAGAGCGGCTCGACGAGCGGCGAGTAGCGGTCGAGGATCGCCCGGAAGCGCCGCGACTCCTCCGCGTACGCCGCCATGCGCGGCATCACGATCATCGCCTGCGGGCAGCGACGCCGGGCCTCGCCCATCGGCATCGCGCTCCGGCACCCGAACTTGCGCGCCTCGTAAGACGCGGCCGACACGACCGAGCGCCCCGTTGGCGCACCGACGAGCACGGGCTTGCCTCGCAGCGCGGGGTCGTCGCGTTGCTCGACGGATGCGTAGAACGCGTCGAGGTCGACGTGCAGGATCATCGAGCTCCGATCGTAGCGCCGAACGCGGCGGGCCCGAACCCGCGCATGAAAAAAGGCGCCGAGGTTGCCCTCGACGCCTTCTAGATGGTGCGTGGGTCGAAGCCTACGGCTTGAAGTCCGACGTCTCCGTCGGAAGAAGCGCGCCGCCGAAGCTCGCCGAGACGATGGCCGAGATCGAGCTGTACTTCGAGCCGTCAATCGGTGCGCAGTTGGTCGCCTGACCTGCGTCCTTGTTCAGATAGAAAACTGCGTACGTGTCCGAGAACGACGCGCCGCCCGGGGCGACCGTGAAGGAGCCGTTGTAGAGGTTGCCTGCCGGGGCGCCGGGGCAGATGGTCTTGAACTTGGCGTTGCTCGTGAGCGTGGTCGTGAACGTGCCCGCGGCCGGCTTGAGCTCGATGTACGTGCCCTCGTACTTCTGGAAGCCGCCACCCGTGACGTACGGCTTGAACTGCGTCGGATCCGTGTCGGTGACGACGAGCGGGGCGGGGAGGTCGCCCTTGACGTTGGAGGTGGTGAGGAGGTCGATGGTGACGCCGTGCTGGACGACGGTACCGTTCGAGCCGTTCGGATCGGTGTTCGCGAAGAGATCGGTGAGGCCGGAGACGGTGACGACGTCGCCGCGCCACGTGTCCTTGAGCGCCGTCGTGGTGGCGGAGGCGAACGGGCAGAACATGCCTGCACCCATCGGGTTCATGATGACGGGGGTGGTGAGGACGACGCCGCAGGGCGCCGTGGTGCAGCTCTGGTCCTCGGCCCACACCTCGTAGCGGCAGCCGGCCTTCGCAACGCCGTTGAACTTGGCCGAGAAGCCGACCGGTGGCGCGAGGACGACGAGGTTCGTGAGCTTGACGGCGGCGCCGGTGACCGCGAGCGGATCGCCGATGCTGGCCGTGTCGTACGTATGCGCGGTCGTGTCGGTGTACACGACCATGGTCATGTCGTTGCCCCCGTCGCCGCCCGTACTGCCGGCGTCGGGCGCGATCGAGAAGTCTTTCGTGACGACGTTATTGTTGCTGCTACCGCCGCACGCTGCTGCGACGATCGCGACCGTTCCGACGAATGCGCCGGCACAAGCGAGTTTTCTGAACATAAGGTCTCCCAGGAGTCGATCCGTCGCGGCGAGCGCCGCTGACCTTCGGCTTCTAGCGCGAGTGTCCTCGCCGGGTCAACGGCCGCCGATGTGACAGTTCCGCGACACGTGATCTTCGACAAATCAGGCGTCGGGTCGGTCGAACCGGGCGGCGAGGCGGCTGCCGATGAGCATCGCAGCCACGAACAGGAACGCCCCGCCGGAAAGGGAAAGCAGCGAAATAACGGCCGGCCCCGGACAGTACCCGGACAGCCCCCAGCCCACGCCGAACAGGAGGGCACCGCCGACCAGGCGGGCGTCCACCGACCGCGCGGCCGGCAGGTGGAGCGGTCCGCGGAGCGCACGACCCCGGCGCCGGAGCAGCCAGACCACCGGCGCATGCGCGAGGATCGCGCCGCCCATCACGAAGACGAGCGTCGGATCCCACCTTGCGACATCGAGGAACGCGCGGACGCGGTGCGGGTCGGTCATGCCCGACACGGTGAGGCCCACGCCGAAGAAGACGCCTGCGAGCAGCGCCCACGGCCAGTCCTTCCCGGTCACGGCAGCCACCCGAGCGCGCGCATGACGGCGACGGTCGCCATGCCGGCCGCGATGAACGTGACGGTCGCGACGAGCGACCTCGTCGCGCCGCGCGAGATGCCGCACACCCCGTGACCGCTGGTGCAACCCCCGCCGATGCGCGTGCCGGCGCCGACGAGGAGGCCGGCCACCGCGAGAAGGATCGCGTTGCGCGACCCGAGCGGCACGCTGGCGACGGCGCCGGGGAGCGCGAGCAGGGTCGCGAGCCCACCGAGGAGGAGGCCGCCCACGATCGCGATGCGCCACGCGAGGTGCTCGCGCTGCGGTGTGACGAGAGCGCCGACGATACCGCTCCACCCTGCGACGCGTCCGAGGGTGCCGAGCAGGACGCTCGCGCTCGTCCCTATGAGCACGCCGCCGGCGAGCGCACGCGTGAACGAAGATTGCCAGTGCAGATCGATCATCGAGCCTCCGCCGCGGGCCTACACTCGGCGCCCCCACGTCATGTTAGCTTTGCACGAGGACGTGGATCTATCCGCTCTCACCGTGCAGCAGCTCCGCTACGTCGTCGCGCTCGATCGGCACCGTAGCTTCCACGAGGCCGCGCGTGCCTGCAGCGTCACGCAGCCCGCGCTGAGCGCTCAGGTGAAGAAGGTCGAGTCCGTGCTCGGGCTGTCCATCTTCGATCGGTCGCGTCAGCCCGTCGCCGTCACGGCGCGCGGCAGCGAGGTGGTCGAGCAAGCGCGCGTCGTCATGACGCAGATCGATCGGCTGGGCGTCATTGCACGGCGCCGCGACGTGCTCGCGGGTCCTTATCGTCTTGCCGTGATCTCGTCGCTGGCCTCGACGGTCCTGCCAATTTTCGTGCCGCCGTTCATCGCCGCGCATCCGGAGGTCGAGCTGGAGATCGTCGAGCTCAAGACCGAGGACGTCCTGCGAAGGCTCCGCGAGGGGTCGCTCGACGCGGGCCTGGCCGTCACGCCACTCGAGGTCCCGGCGCTGCAGGAGCGGGTGCTCCACCACGAGCGCCTCCTCCTGTACCTCCCGCCGGGCCACGCGCTCCTCGAGCGCGCGCGCATCAAGCAGTCGCTCATCATGGACAAGCAGATCTGGCTCCTGCGCGAGGGTCACTGCCTGCGCACACAGGTGCTGCACCTGTGTCACGCCGATCGCGGTCGTCGCGGTGCGCAGCGTCACCGCGTCGAGTTCGAAGGCGAGTCGATGGAGACGCTGTGGCGCCTCGTCGACGCCGGCTGCGGCCTGACGGTGCTCCCCGAG
This sequence comes from Myxococcales bacterium, assembly GCA_043729375.1. Classification (GTDB taxonomy): domain Bacteria; phylum Myxococcota_A; class Polyangia; order Palsa-1104; family Palsa-1104; genus JBDTCO01. The sequence continues at coordinate 9,844 of JAYTLP010000352.1, read as the reverse complement.
ATGGTGGCGCAACGGCTCCCCACGGCCGAGCAGCGCGGCAGGCTCCGGCCCTTCGCGATGCCGGAGCCGACGCGCCAGATCAGCCTGGTCGTGCGCCGTGATGCACCGCGCGCAGAGCTGACGGACGCGGTGTTCGATGCCCTCTCGCAAGCGCTGCCCGCCGAGCCCGCAGAGTCGCGCCTCGCGCGCGGAAGGCTCCCGGTCGTGTTACCTCGCAGGGCCGCCCGATGAAGATGAAGATCATGTTCCACGACCAGTGCTTCGACGGCGCAGCGTCCGCGAGCCTGTTCGCGCGCTTTTTTCGCGAGGTCGTCGACCCGAATGCAGAGCTGGAGTTCGCGGGCAAGCGTCACGCACGCGGGCCCGTTTTCGACAATCGCGACTTCACCGCGGATGACCACGCCGTGCTCGACTTCCGCTACGTCGCCGACCCCCGGCTCGGCTGGTGGGTCGACCACCACGCCAGCGCATTCTCGTCGCCTGCCGACGTGGAGCACTTCGGCACGCGCCCGCGGGACCACTTCTTCTACGACCCACTCGCACGCTCGTGCGCGGGCCTCATCGTGCGCTCCATGGTGAAGACGTGGGACTGGGACGCCGGCAACTACGAGGAGCTCCTGCGCTGGGCAGAGATCATCGACGGCGCGCAGTTCGCGTCTCCCGATCAGGCCACGAGCCTCGCCGAACCCGCGTTGCGGCTCGCGGCCTTCGTCGAGCACAACACGAGCCCGGCGCTCACGGCGCGGCTCGTCGAGCAGCTCAGCCTGCGTCCGCTCGCCGAGCTCGCGCGCGAGCCCTGGATCGAGCCCGTCGTCGAGGCCGTGGCCGCGCAGCAGCGGGCCTCGGAAGCGCTCATCGCACCGCGGATCCGCGTCGAGCACGGCGTGGCGCTGCTCGATCTCGGCGACGAGGGCTGCGGCTACAACAAGTTCAGCCCGTACAAGCTGGCGCCCGACGCGGCCTACGTCGTCGCCGTGTCCTCCGCGCACGGCACGGCAAAGGTGTCTGTGGGCATCAACCCCTGGCACCGTCCCTCCGTGCCCCACCACATCGCGACGCTCTGTGAGCGCTACGGCGGCGGCGGCCATGCCGTCGTCGGTGCCGTCACGCTCCCCGACGCGTCACCGGCCGTACTCGCGGAGGCGCGCAGCATCGCCGACGAGATGGTCGCGCAGCTACGAAAGGATCCGTGATGCCCTCGTTCGACGTCGTCTCCGAGCTCGACCACGCAGAGCTCGACAACGCCATCAACCAGACGCGGAAGGAGGTCGGCACCCGCTTCGACTTCCGCGGCTCCAACACCGAGATCGAGCGCACCGACGACGGCATCCTCATCCGGTCGTCCGACGAGGAGAAGGTGAAGGCCACGTTTCGCGTGCTGCAGGAGCGCATGCTGAAGCGCAACGTGTCGCTCATGGTCCTCGACCCCGAGGAGATCCAGCCGGCGGGCAAGAGCACGTCCCGCCAGCTCATCAAGCTCAAGGAGGGCATCGCCACCGAGGAGGGCAAGAAGCTCGTGAAGCTCCTCAAGGAGGCGAAGGTGAAGGTGCAGGCCGCCATCCAGGACGAGCAGCTCCGCGTCACCGGCAAGAACCGCGACGACCTGCAAGAGGCGATGAAGCTCATCCGCGGCGCCGACGTGCCGCTCCCGCTCCAGTTCAAGAACTTCAGGGACTGACCGATGGACACCCGCGAAGGGTTCGCCGGCAGCATCGGCGACACGCCGCTCATCCGCCTCCGGCGGCTCTCCGACGAGACAGGGTGCGATATCCTCGGCAAGGCCGAGTTCCTCAACCCGGGCGGGTCGGTGAAGGATCGCGCGGCGCGGGCCATCATCGACGACGCGGAGCGGCGCGGCGTGCTCCGGCCAGGCGGAACCGTCGTCGAGGGAACGGCGGGCAACACGGGCATCGGCCTCGCGCACCTGTGCGCTGCGCGCGGCTACCGGTGCATCATCGTCATCCCCGAGACGCAGTCGCCCGAGAAGATGGACCTCCTGCGCGTGCTCGGCGCCGAGGTACGGCCCGTGCCTGCGAAGCCGTACAAGGACGACGGCAACTACCAGAAGGTCGCCGGTCGCCTCGCCGCCGAGACCCAGAACGCCGTCTGGGCCAACCAGTTCGACAACACCGTCAATCGCGACGCGCACCACGAGACCACCGGCCCCGAGATCTGGAACGCGACCCACGGCAAGGTCGACGCCTTCGTCTGCGCGACCGGCACGGGCGGCACGTACGGCGGCGTGTCGCGATTCCTCAAGGAGAGCAACTGGAAGGTGAAGACGGCCATTGCCGATCCGATGGGCAGCGCAATCTACGCCTGGGCGAAGACGGGCAAGGCCGAGATGTCGGCCGGCAGCTCCATCACCGAGGGCATCGGCAACTCGCGCATCACGGCCAATCTCGAGGGCTCGGCCGTCGACAGCGCCTACCAGATCGACGATCAGGCCGCCGTCACGATGGTGTACCGCCTGCTCCGCGAGGAGGGCCTCTACCTCGGCGGCAGCTCCGGCATCAACGTCACTGCCGCCGTACGGCTGGCGCGCGACCTCGGCCCCGGCCACACCATCGTCACGCTGCTCTGCGACCGCGGCGGCATCTACTTCACGCGGCTCTTCAACCCCGCGTGGCTCGCGGAGAAGAACTTGCACCCTTGATCCTCTACCGACCCACCGGCCTTCGCGAGCTCGAGCTGGTGCGCGACCTGGGCTGGCGGCGCTGGCCACCGCGCCTCGTCGATCAGCCCATCTTCTATCCCGTGCTCACCTCCGAGTACGCCCGCAAGATCGCGCGCGACTGGAACACGGGACACGAGGGTTCGGGGTACGTCGGCTTCGTGACGCGCTTCGAGATGGATGCCTCGTGCGCCGCGCGCTACCCCGCGCAGGAGGCCGGCGGCCGCGAACACCTCGAGCTGTGGGTGCCGAGCGACGAGCTCGAGTGGTTCAACGATCACCTCGTCGGTGAGATCGTGGTGATCGAAGCGTTCACGGGACCGCGGTACGCGGGCTCGATCAATCCGCGAACGAACCTGCCGTCGACATTCTAGCCTCCTGCGCGCCGTCGCACGAGGCCCACCCACCCACGATTACAAACGATGCTGCGCAGCGGCCACCGCCGTAGCCCGTGTCCTGTTGGCCGGTGTCCTGTGTCCTGTCTGCGCTCAGCTCGCGGCGTACCACGCGAGCGCGAGCAGCACGATGTTGCCGAGCAACATGGGGAGTGGTGCGAGCAAGAGGTCGCGCGCCTTGCGCAGCTCGATGGCGTTCATGGTGACGACGAACACCGTCTGGAGCAGAGCGCACCAGGATAAGAAGAGCCCGCTCAGCATCCACAGGCCCACGCAGCCCTCGCCGATGCCGATGAGGCGAGTGAGCACGGGCGCGATGCGCTGGCCTCGTGCCCCCATCACGCGGGCGACGATGGCCTCGTGGCGCGGCACCTGGCGCGCGAGCTTGAAGACGAGGCCGAACACGATCCACAGGCAGCCGACGAAGAGCTGCGCCCAGGCGGCAAAGGTGTGGAGATCGAAGGGCCTCACATGCATGCGTACACGTGGACGGCGGCGTAGCGTGCAAAAGGTGCGGAGGCGCATAGGCGCAGTGGCGTGCGCCATTTCGAGCCGACGAGCAGCACCGGGTCGAAGACGATCGGCTGCGCGACGAGCCGCAGCGTCCAGAAGAGGGCCGCCGTTACGAGCACGAGGTGCGCGAGCTCGCCGTGCAGAAGGTCGGGGCGGCAGAGCTCGAGCGTGCCGACCGCCGCGAGCACGAACGCGATGAAGAAGGTGTGCACGGCGAACACGCGCGCGGTGAGCGGCGTGAGCGCACGCAGCTCGTCGGTCCAGCCGAACAACCTCCAGATGACGACGTGCGGGAGTGCGAGCCCGAGCTGGCTCGCACCGATGAGGCGCCACGGGATGCTCACGCGTGCTTCTCCAGCGCCAGCGCCATCACGTACGGCGTCACACGCGTCTCCGCAACGAAGTCTAGCTTGGTGAGTTTTGCCAGCCGCAGCGACTCCGCGCGCGGCTGGAAGTGCACGAACCCGCAGTGGTGGCGCACTTCCGCTGGTCGCTGGTGCTCACGTACACGCTGCCGGTGCCGCTTGAGCGCGTACTTCGAGCAGATGTGGCCCGAGCGGCATCGGTGAACATCTGCTCATCGAAGGAGCGAGCGCAGCGATGCGACTCGGTCACTCGTGGGCGAGCAACGGCTGTCCGAAATGCGCGGAGGAAGGGGAGGCTCATCGGGCTCTGCCCGGTGCGCGGAGGAGGGAACGCCTTCCCTCAGTAAAGAATGCGCGTGCGGATGTTCGTGTCGAGCGCGGCAATCGCGGAGGCGACCTGCTGCGAAACATCGCGGTCCATGTCGATGGTGAGGTAGCCGATGGTTTGGTCGGTTGCGAGCACCTGGCCCTGGATGTTGGCGTGCAGGTCCGAGACAATTTTGTTGATGTCGCGGAGCACGCCGGGGACGTTGCGGTGCACGTTGAGGATGCGGTGCGAGCCGGGCGCTTTAGGCATCTCGACGACGGGGAAGTTGACCGCGCCCGTCGTGGCACCCGAATTGAGGAAGTGCGTGAGCGCGTGGGAGACCTCGCGGCCGATGGCGGCCTGGGCCTCCGACGTCGAGCCACCGATGTGCGGCGTGAGGATCACGTTGGGGAGGCCCTGCAGCGCGGAGCGGAACGTGTCGACGTTCGACTCCGGCTCCTCGGGATAGACGTCGATGGCGGCGCCGTGGAGGTGCCCGCTCTTCAGCGCCTCCGCGAGCGCCTCGATGACGACGACGGTGCCGCGGCTCGCATTGAGGAGGTAGCTGCCGCGCTTCATCTGCGCGATCTCGACCGCGCCGATCATGTTCTTCGTCTGCGCCGTCTCCGGCACGTGCAGCGACACGAAGTCGGCGCGCTCCAGCAGCTCGCCGAGCGTGGCCATCGCCACGTTGTTGCCCATCGAGAGCTTCGACGTGTGGTCGTAGAACGCCACGCGCATGCCCATCGACTCGGCCATGACGCCGAGCTGCCGCCCGATGTGCCCGTAGCCGACGATGCCGAGCGTCTTGCCGCGGACCTCGTAGCAGTCGGCGGCGACCTTGCGCCACTTGCCCTCGTGCACCTCGCGCGAGCGATCTCCGAGCTGCCGAGCAAGCGCGACGATCTCCGAGATGATGAGCTCCGCGACGCTGCGCGTGTTCGAGAACGGCGCGTTGAAGACGGGCAGGCCTTGCCGGTTGGCGGCTGCGAGGTCCACCTGGTTCGTCCCGATGCAGAAGCAGCCGACCGTGAGCAGGCTCGTGCCGGCCTCGAGGATGTCGGCGGTGAGCTGCGTCTTCGAGCGGATGCCGAGGATGTGCACCCCGACGACACGCTGTTTCAGCTCCTCGGCCGGGATGGACCTCGGGAGTGCCTCGACGCTGAACCCCTCGGCCGCGAAGACCTCGTGTGCGGTGGTGCTGACGTTCTCGAGGAGGAGGACCTTGATGGGCTTTTCGGGATAGACCGTCGACGACATGATTCGACGTTCTACCCGATCCGCGGCGTTCTGCGTCGCTCAGCGGCCGATCGAGAGCTCGTCGTCACGAACGGCCCGCACGCAGGTGAGCGTGGTCGGATCGACTGCGACCTCGTGGAGGAGCATCGCGTCGTCATCGCTCGCGACGAGTATGCCGGGTGGAAACCAGCCCAGCCACGGAGAGCTCTCGTGCGCCGCAGCCAGGACGCCCCGGTCGACGAGGTCCACGCCGACCTCGATCAGCGGGCCAAGCGGCGAGAGCACGCAATGAACCTGCGCGTGGTACTCGCGCGAGCAGTGGTAGGTGCTGCCGGCCGGTCCGTAGTCTGTGAGGCCCTCGTACACGATGCCGTACGCGCCGCACTCCGCGAGCCGCACCGCAGTTCGCGCGTCGGTGCGGATCCGCCGCTCGAGCAGCTCCACAGCGTGGCCGCGACGACGAAGTTCACGGGCGCGACGAGGCCGAGCGCGGAGGGCACGGCCAGATGCGCGAGCAGCGCGAGCAGCGCGAGCGGAACGAGCAGCGCGAGCGGAACGAGCAGTTCGCCGATCGTCGTCCCCAGCGTGCTCGCGGCGTAGACCCACCCGACGTCGGCCGCCTTGGCACCGTCCCGGACAAAGGCGTCGAAGCACGGGGGCAGTGTCGCGCCCATCAACATCCTCGGCAGCGCGAGCAGTGTCACGATCCCGAAGGCGCTTGCGAGTCGCAAGCCCTGTGCATGCGCGAGGTCCGTGCCGGGCACCCGCTGCAGCAGCGGCCCGAGCTGCTGAAGCGCGGCATACGAGGCGAGGCCGCGCACGCCGGTGAATGCCTCAAGGAAGGCGCACGCACGCTGGGGTGGGGGCACGTGCGCGCGTCCGACGAGCAAGGCGCACACGTCGAGCCCGCGCAGTAATGTGGCGATGACGAGCAACGCATCGAGCCCGTCGGCGCCGGAGCGAGCCGGAGCATGCGCTTCCAGATCACCTGATACGAGCGGGACGCGACGCCCGAGGTTGCTTCCAGCAGCGCGGCGGCCGATGGCCGCGGCGTCACTTCCCTGCGGCGGCAGCTGCGAGGTGGCTGTGCTTGCGGCCGTAACCGAAGTACACACCGAAGCCGATGGCGAGCCAGATGACGAGGCGCAGCCACGTGTCGGGCGGCAAGCCGCTCATCACGTAGAGGCACGACACGGCGCCTGCGATACCGATGACCCACGGCGCCTTCACGCGGAACGGCCGCTCCTGGTCCGGGTTCGAGCGACGTAGCAGCGGGACCCCGAGGCACACGAGCACGAAGGCGAGCAATGTGCCGATCGAGACGAGCTCTCCGACGAGGTGGATGGGCATGCACCCACCGGCGAGCGCCACGAAGATGCCGGTCACGATGGTCGCGCTGTAAGGCGTCTGGAACTTCTCGTGGGTGCGATCGAACCAGGGCAGCAGGCCGTCCTTGGCCATCGCGTAGAACACGCGCGTCTGGCCGAGCATCATGACGAGGATGACGCTGGTGAGCCCCGCAAGGGCGCCGAGCTTGACGAAGAAGGTGAAGGTGCTGGCAGCCACGGGCGTCCAGCCGCGCAGCTCGACGATCCGGTTGATGCCGACCGCGATGGGTGCCGGCACGCCCAGCTCGGAGTAGTGGACGACGCCGGTGAGCGTGATGGCGACGAGGATGTAGAGCACCGTGCAGATGCCGAGCGACGCAAGGATGCCGATGGGCAGGTCCCGTTGCGGACACTTCGCTTCCTGCGCGGTGGTGGAGACGGCGTCGAAGCCGATGTACGCGAAGAACACCACGCCTGCGCCGGTGAGCACGCCGCCCATGCCCCAGCCGTAGCGCATCGGCTGCCGGTGAAAGAGGTAGTGCAGGAGGTGGTCGAGCGGCGTCCAGTCCTTGTCGGCGATCGCGGTGGGCTCGGGCACGAGCGCGGCGAGGCCGCTCGCGTGCGGGTTGACGAGGAGATTGTGACTCGACACGAGGCTGATCCCGAGGAGCACGAAGACGCAGACGATGGTGACCTTCACGATGACGATGATGTTGTTGATCCACGCGCTCTCGGCGATGCCGCGGTAGAGGATGCCGGCGCACGTCAGCGCGATGACCGAGGCGGGAATGTTCCAGTAGCCGTGGGTCAGCTCGCCGGAGTGCAGCGTCACCTTCTCGAACGGTCCGTTCGCGAGCATGAGCGCGGTGTCGGACAGATCGAAGATCGAATGCGGGAAGAGGTGGTCGAGCGAGCCGATGACCTGCACGAGGTAGCCAGACCAGGCGATCGACACGACGACGGCGCCAAACGCGTACTCGAGGATGAGGTCCCAGCCGATGATCCAGGCCACGAGCTCGCCCATCGTGGTGTACGTGTAGGTGTAGGCCGAACCCGCCACGGGGATCATGGCCGCGAGCTCGGCGTAGCAGAGGCCTGCGAAGGTGCACAGCACGCCGCCGATGACGAACGAGTACGCAATGCCGGGGCCCGCGTAGCCGGCCGCTGCAGCCCCGGTGAGGGAAAAGATGCCGGCGCCGATGATCGCGCCTACACCGAGCATCATCAGGTGGAATGCACCGAGCGAGCGCTTGAGCGAGTGTCCTCCGTGCTGGAGGTTCGGGTCGTTGGCCTCGCGCACGATCGTCGCGAGATCCTTTTTCAGGAACAGCCTGCTCATGGGGGTACGAGAGCCCGGGTCGCCGTCAAATGCAATCGAGCGTAAGCAGGACGGACGAGTGCCGGGTCATGACGAGCACGACGACTCCTAGGGTCGACTGCTCGCCTCCTCCATCATCGCCTCCACGGTCCTGTGTGGCGTGTGGCTCGCGTGCGACAGCGCGGACAGGGCTTCGCTCATCGTCGAGTCCGGTCTGACGGGGAACCACGACGAGCTCGCCGGAGCGATGCACCACGCCCGCGAACGAGCGCACCCGGACGCGGTGCCCAGCCGGAAGAAGACGCTCGTCACGAACGTGACGGTGCTCTTCGAGCCGAGGTGGCTGCTCAGTTCTGTTCGAGAAGGTACGTGTCGGGGCTGGCCTCGCCGACCTTGGGTGCCTCGCCGGTGGGCTGCGTGCCCTCGAGGAAAACCTCGTCGATGGCGTTTGCAGCGCCGGGCGCAGCGAGCAGGCCCGACACCGGGTCTATCTTCAGCGACACGAGACCGGTCGGCTCCTGGAACGGCCGCGGCGGCTTGCCGGCGTGCGCAGCGGTCATCAACGCAACCCACATCGGCAGCGCAGCGCGCGCGCCCTGCTCCCCGTGGCCGAGCTCGCGCATGTCGTCGAAGCCGACCCACACGCCGGTGACCAGGTCCGCCGTGTAGCCGACGAACCAGGCGTCCTTGTGCGAGTTCGTGGTGCCTGTCTTGCCTGCGGCAGGCCGGCCGAGCTTGCCTTTCGCCGACGCCGCCGTGCCCATGTCGATGACGGAGGTCATCATGGACGTGACGAGGTACGCGACCTGGGGACGCAGCGCCTGCACCTCGGCCGCCTCCGGCTCGGGTGCCGCCGGGAGCCCGCCCTCGCCCGTCGTCGCGATGCGATCGATGAAGCGCGGGCGCTTGGCGCGCCCCCCGGCGGCGAGGCTCGCGTACGCGGACGTGAGCTCGAATGGTGTGACCACCGAGGTGCCGAGCGCGAGGCTGGGATTGGCGTCGAGTTGCGACTCGATGCCGAGTGACTTCGCGAGCGCGACGACGGTCGCTGGATCCACGCCGTCGCGCTCCACGTCGACGAGCTGGCTCGCCACGGTGTTGAGCGACTTCGCGAGCGCGACACGTAGCCGGACGGCCCCGAGGTACTCCTCCTTCTCGGCGTTGCCCGGCTTCCACGGCGCCATGCCCGGCGACGTGTAGACCTGAGGTCCATCGACGACGATGGTCGCCGGCGAGAAGCGACCCGTATCGAAGGCCGCCGCGTACACGAACGGCTTGAACGACGAGCCGGGCTGGCGCTTCGCCGCGAGGGCCCGATCGAAGCCGCCCGGGTGAAAGCCGTACCCACCGACGAGCGCGACGACGTCGCGGCTGGCCGGGTCGATGACGACCATGGCAGCCTGCGGTCCGAGCTCGAGCGCGAGCAAGGGCACGCCGGCGTGGGCCTTGCCTGCCTCGATGACGCGTACGCGCAGGACGTCACCGATGGCAAAGCGCTCCGGTGCGGGCAGCGCTTTCGGGTTGTACCGGTCGACGGATGCAGGGAGCGGCAACGTTCCCACGACGCCCCCGAGATCGATACTCGCGGTGCCCGCCGCGAGCTGCGTGACCACCCCGTCGACTACCCTCCCCATGCCCGGCTCCGTCGGATACTCGCGCTCGAGCTTCGTGTGGTGCTTCTTCACGTCCGCAGGCTTGAGGTGCG
>JAYTLP010000351.1:0-2838 GCA_043729375.1 Myxococcales bacterium | reverse complement strand
CCGGGGCGCAGCCTGCCGAGCAGCTGCCTGGCATCGATGTTCTCGGGGTCGAGCTCGAGCGCTGCCTTGGTGCGTGCGAGCGACTCGTCTCGGTTTTCGGAGTAGAGCCGGCGGGCATCCTCGACCATCTCGCCCGCGGCCTTCGGTGCGACCTCGTGGCGGTTGCGGATGGCACCGTCGTAGTACACCGAGGTGGAGTCGATCGCATCGAGCGCTCGCACCGCCTCGACCCAGCGACGGTTCAAGATCGCGCGCTCGGCGTTCTTCATCGAGCCTTTCGCGGTCATCTCCTGATCGCACAGGCGTGCGTAGCGGCGGGGCTCGGGTGCATCTGCGGCGAGCTGCACGACGTCGTTGAACTTCGTGCGCGCGAGCTCGTAGTCGCCGCCGGCGAAGAGCCGCAAACCCTGCCGGTAGAAGTCCTCGGCCTCGTTGTTCGCTGGCGGGGCCGAAGCAAAGACGGTGCGGCCGAGGATGACGACGAGGCCGATGAGGCTCACGAGCCCGCAGCCTCCGAACACCGCCGCTTTGCCCAGCGTGGTGGCAACGAAGCTCGTCGCATCCCCGCCGCGCACACCCGCCGGCGGACCCGCGTAGCTCGGCGCCGCACCCACCGGCATGGCGATGGGCGGGCTGGCGCCCTGACCGAGCGCGCCCGTCTCCGGGCCAGAGCTCGGCGGCGGCGGATACCCCGCGTGCGGATAGCCCGCCGGGGGATAGTTGTGCGGATAGGCCGGCGGCGGTGCGCCGTACGCGGCGTTCGAGGGTGGTTGGCCCCGCTGTGGATGGCCCGGGTAGCCGCCGGAGAGCCCCGCCGCCGACGGCGCGGGTGGGGCTGGCTGGACCATGGGCGGTGGCGGCAAGGGCGGTGCGGAGCCCGCGGAGAGCGGCCGCGACCCGGCGTGGTCGAAGCGCATCAGCGTGTTGCCGATCTCGATCTGATCGCCGTCGTTGAGGAGGACGGAGTCGACGCGCTGCCCGTTCACGAGGCTGCCGTTGCCCGACCCGAGGTCTTTCAGGCGAAAGCGTGAGCCCTCGGTGACGATCGTGACGTGTCTGCGCGACACCGCGATGTCGGCGAGCACGACGTCCTGATCGGTACCCCGCCCGATGCGCGTCTCCGGCCGCTCGAGGTCATGCTGCTTGCCTCGGTCGTTACCGCCGATGATGTGCACAACTGCAGCGTCGGACATTGACTCTCCGAAGGTAACACCGCCTCATCGCCGTCGCTACTCGACGCATCGGAGGCGGGCATGGTACGGGCGGATCATGGCCCACGCACGCTATGTACGCATCGCCGTCGGAACCGATCTACGGCACGCGGTCATCGAGTCGGTGACGGGTGGCGAGCGCCTTCGGCTCCTCGATGGGGCGCCCTGGCTCGGGGGGCTACCCACGGCCGACACGACCGCGTACGACGCACGCACACCCACGGTGGCGCCCGTGTCGCCCTCGAAGATCGTCGCGATCGGGAGCAACTACCGCGCGCACGTCATGGAGATGGGCCGGCCCATCCCGCTCGAGCCGGTGCTGTTCCTCAAGCCCCCGTCCTCGGTCATCGGCTCCGGCGACGCGATCGTCAGGCCGGAAGGCTACGAGCGCACCGACTTCGAGGGCGAGCTCGGCGTGGTCATGGGCAAGCGCTGCCGCCACGTCGCTGCTGCCGATGCGCTGTCGTACGTGTTCGGCTACACCATCGTGAACGACGTGACCGTCCGCGACCTGCAGAGGCGCGACATCCAGTTCACGCGCGCCAAAGGCTTCGACACCTTCTGCCCCATCGGCCCTGTCGTCGTCATCGCCACGGGCACCGACGGCTCCGTCATCGACCCGGGCAACCTCAAGCTGCAGACGCGCGTCAACGGCGCCGTCAAGCAGGACGCCTCCACGTCCGACCTCATCTTCGACGTCCCCACGCTCGTCTCGTTCATCTCCGGCGTCATGACGCTCGAGCCGGGGGACGTCATCTCCACCGGCACGCCATCCGGGGTCGGCCCCATCGAGCCCGGCGATCGCGTGGAGATCGAGATCGGCGGCATCGGCGTGCTCGTGAACCGCGTCGTCGCGCACAGCTGAAACGCGCGTGCTACGGTGCCGGTAGTGCGTTACCTCATCGGCCTCGGCGCGAACCTCGGTGACCGCGTTGCCGCGCTGCGCCGGGCCGCCTCGTCGATAGCCACGCTGGGCGCCATCGGCGGTCGCTCGCGGATCTACTCGAGCGCGCCGATCGGAGGACCACCGCAGCCGCCGTACCTCAACGCTGCGCTCGAGCTCGTGTCCGACCTCGATCCGTCGGAGCTCCTCGCCGCGACGCACGAGATCGAGCGCGCGCTCGGGCGTGATCGCAGCGCCGAGGTACGCTGGGGCCCGCGGCCCATCGACATCGATCTGCTGCTGGCGGGCGCGCGCGGCGAGAAGATCGTCTCGCTGGCCGACCTCACCTTGCCGCACCCCCGGCTGCACGAGCGAGCCTTCGCGCTCGCTGGCCTCGTCGAGCTCGACGGCGACCTGATGCACCCGCTCCTCGAGCGCCCGCTGTCCGCCCTCCTCCGCGAGCATGCGCGCGACCTGTGTGCGCCGACCGGTGAGCAGCTGTAGATGAGGCTCTCGTTCGAGATCTCCGGCGAGATCTCGGGTGACGCAACGCTGCGCGTACGGCTCGGCGCAACGACCGTCACCGACGAGCACACGCTGCCCTGGGACGCTGCGCGAACAGCGGCGCTCGCCGAGCAAATCGTGGCAGTCCTGCGGCGTGGCAACCGCTCGCGGGCGCTCGCGGACGCCGGGCTGTCGGAGCTGCGCTTCCTCGGCGAGGAGCTGTACCGCGCGCTCGTCCCG
>JAYTLP010000350.1:0-5379 GCA_043729375.1 Myxococcales bacterium | reverse complement strand
GGTTCTGCGTGGCGTCACAGACGCCGCAGGTGATGGTGCCGCCGCACGCCGAGGCGAGCGTGCCGCACGAGTAGCCGGCGGCGACGCACTCCGTCGGCGGCTCCGCAGGTGCACAGCGGTTGGGGACCCCGGCACCGCCGCACGACTGACCCTTCGGGCAAGAGAACTCGGCCACGTCGCTGGATGTGCAATCGACGAGGCCGCCGCAGCCGTTGCTGATGACGCCGCACTCCACCTTGTCGCTGGACTTCGCTGCAAGGCACAAATTGACCGCAGAGAGGCCGCTGCAGATCTTCGGCTCGCACACGTGCAGCGCGTCGTTGCACGTCTGCGTGCTCGGGCAGGTGCCGCAGTCCGTGGTGTTCGAGGACGCGCCGCAGCCGAGCCAGGCATTGCCGCACTGGTAGCCGAGGTCCTCGCAGGTGACCTGGGCGCACGCGACGCACTGGTTCGTGTCGGGGTCACACTCCTGGTCGGTGGTCGCACACGTGAACGGCGTGCAGGTGATGGTCTCGCCACAGCTGTTCTTCGTGGTGCCGCACATGCGGCCGAGCGCGGCGCAGTCGGCCTTGGGCACGATGCAGGCGTGGGCGTCCAGGTCGCATACCGTGCCGAGCGCGCAGCCCCCGCACTGGAACGTGTCCCCGGTGCAGTCGTCGCGGACGGGACCGCAGAGGCCGCTGCAGCTCTGGACCTCCGGTGTGCACGCGAGGTCGGGACCCGCCAGGAGGTCGCCCGCCCCGTGGTCGCGCGCGCCACCGTCGCCGAACGGGATCGCGCTGTCGGTGGAGCCGTTCGTGTCGTTGTAATTGCACGATGGGACGGTTGCCCCGAAGACGGCCACGAGCGCGGCCAGACACAGGGTCGAAAGCGTGGTCGAGAGGAGCGTGGACGCGCTGCGGATTGACGTCTTCATTCGGTAAACTCCGTCGCTCGTGAGCGCGTGGGCCGGGAGGTATGCACCCGAATTTTGACACTTGTCGGCGATCCGCGTCAACGGTTCTCCAACGACCGCTTTCAGACGGAGAAAGAGCGCCCGACGAACTACGAAAAGGGATGAACCCAGCGGTGTCGAGGGGTATGGTCCCGGCCCTATGCAGCGACAGCTCAAATTTCGCCCATGCCTCGGAGCCAGCCTGCTCGGCGCAAGCCTGCTCGGGGCGAGCCTGCTCGGCGGGTGCTCGAGCGGCGTGAACCCGATCGCCACCGATGCAGCAGCGCTGGCCTCGCACCAGCCGGCGCGCGTCATCGGCGCCAGGGTGGTGGGCCGGGTCGCCCGTGATCAGGTCATCGAGTTCCTCGTCGGGCTGCGGCTCTCCGATATGAGCGAGGTCACTCGGCTCGTTGCCCGCCAGGCCGACCGTCGCTCCGTCGACTTCGGCAGGTTCCTCACGCCGGCGCAGTTCGCGGCCACGTTCGCGCCCTCGCAGGAGGAGTACGACGGCCTCGCGGCCGAGCTCGTTCGCCTTGGCCTCACGGTCACGCGCAAGGTCGACGGCCGCACGACGCTCTCGGTGAAGGGTCCCGCATCGGTCGTCGAGCAGGTGTTCGGCACCGAGCTCCTCGAATACGAGGACTCGATCACGAACACGTCGGTTCGTCGCATCGAGGCGGGCGCCAGCGGCGGTCTGATCAGCGCGCGGTTCTACGCGCCGAGCGCGCGCTTCTCGCTCGAAGCTCTGTCCAAATGGTCGGGCCTCGTCGCGCAGGTCAGCGGCCTCGACAGCGCTGCGCCGTGGTTCCCGCACCTGCACATGGCGCCCGGTACGTCGTCCATCCCGCCCGGTCCCGCATCACCGGATGCGCTACCGGGGCTCGCCGATCCGGCGGACATTCGCAGCATCTACAAGGTGAACGGCGCGCTCGGCAAGCAGGGCCAGCAGGTCACCGGCGCGGGCGAGACGGTCGCCCTCCTCGGCACCGGCACGCCTCCGCCGGCCTCCGATCTCCAGGGCTTCGTCGACACGTTCGGCCTCCCCGACTACACGACGCACTACACGCAGGTCTTCGTCGGCGGCCCCAACCGCGATCCGGCCGCGGCCGCCTTCCAGGAGGAGTTCGAGGACGTCCTCGACGCCGACATGGTTCTCGGCACGGCCCCGCAGGCCAACGTCGTGCACGTGTTCACCGCGGCGAACGCCGGCGGCCTCTTCAACGATGGCATCTCGTTCGTCGTCAACCAGGTCCCCCAGGCCCACGGGGTCAGCGTCAGCTTCGGCACCTGCGAGCGCGCGGCGGCTTCCGAGGTCAACCAGCTCGACACCCTCTTCATCCAGGCGCAGGCGCAGGGCCAGACGTGGTTCTTCTCGTCGGGCGACAATGGCACCGATGGCTGCCAGGACGGCTCGAAGAACGGCGTCCTCGCGGTCGACTGGCCCGCGTCGAGCCCGTACGTCATCGGCGTCGGCGGCACCGCGATCCTCGGCGGCGTCGAGAAGGCGTGGAGCGGCGGCGGCGGCGGACAGAGCGAGCTTTTCCCGAAGCCGGCGTACCAGATCGGCGTGGGTCCGTATCCCAGCGATGACGCGCGCGATGTGCCCGATGTCGCCGCGCTCGCAGGTGACCCCGGCGTCGCGACGTACTTCCAGGGGACGGTCCAGGTCGCCGAGGGCACGTCCGCGGCGTCGCCGATCTGGGTCGGCATCTGGGCGATGCTCGCCGAGGCCCGCGGCCATGTCGGCATGCCGAACGCGCACGAGAACATCTATGCGGTCGGTCCCACGGCGTTTCGCGACATCACGTCCGGCTCCAACACCGACGGCACCACCGCCGGTTACCCCGCAATCCCCGGGTACGACCTCGCCACAGGCTGGGGTGTCCCCGATCTCGTCAAGCTTGTCGGAGCGCTTCCATGAACCGTCTCACATCCACGGCCGCTAGCTTTCTCGCGGTCGCTTCGCTCGCAGCATGCAGCGACAACCTGAGCGGAAGCGGCTTCGACATGGGCCCCGACCTCGCGCTCCCCGTGCAGGTCACGCACGTCGGCATCGATGCGCCGGCGTGCTGCATCGAGACCACGTTCACGGCACCGCGCGTCATGTACATCTCGAACCCGAAGCCGGGCGGCTCCGACTTCCGCGGTCGTGACATCGCCACCACCGGTCAGCTGCACATCGCCGACGCCTACGGCGCAGACACGGTGCTCGCCGACAACGTGCCGCGCAACAGCTACGCGTTCACGCCCGACGGCCGCTTCATCTTTTACCTGCTCAAGTCCACCGTCGACGCCACGTACGCGCTCAACGTCGCGCCGCTCTCCGTCGGTACGCTCGGCGCGATCGTCCCCATCCCGGTCATCCCGCGCGGGCTCGACAACACGCCGCTCAGCCGCCAGGCCTTTTTCTCGCCGACCGGCAAGTACCTCATCATCGGCGTGGCGGAGCCGGGCATCAAGAACTCGAGCGACCTCACGGTCGTAGAGATCGAGAGCGCCAAGGTCGTCTTCTCGCTGCCCAACGGCTCGTTCGACTACATCGAGAACGTGACGAGCTCCGACGTCATGATCTACGAGAACTCCGTCGCCTCGAAGACGCCGGGCACGCCGTCTCTCGAGGGCCTGTACCAGATCCCGCTCGCGGCCGCGGCCGGCGGCGGCAAGCCCGCGCTCATCGACACACGCACCACCAACTACACGCTCACACCCGACGAGCGACGCGTCATCTACGCGAAGCAGGACGGCACACTCTGGCTGTTCGACCTCCACGACCAGAGTCGCCTGCAGCTCGCCTCCGACGTCGTGACCTTCACGCTCGGGCCGTCGTCCGATGGTCCGCTCGTCTGGGTCGACCCGAGCTTCCGCGTCCACGTACGCTACCTCGTGCGCCCGGAGCTGCTGGTCACGGAGGCCAGCACGGCCGATCCGTGGAGCTCGTTCGTGTTCGGTCCCGATCAGGCGACGCTCTACTTCTTCGATCGCACCTCGACGCAGGACTCGGTCGGCGACCTCTACTCGCTCGACCTTCGCCCGGGCCAGGTCACGGGCAAGCGGAGGTTCATCGATCGCCGCGTCTCGCTCTCGGACCTGAGCTTCACCAACGGTCGGATGCGCTACGTCCGCAATGTCAACGGTCGAGGTGACTACGGCGAGCTCGTCAGCACCGAGCTCGACGGCACGAATGCGCAGATCATCGCCGAGGGCGTCGCCACCAGCAGCATCAAGGCCACCAACCCGTCGGTGCCCACCGACCCGTCGCACGGCTCGTCGCGCGGGCCCGTCGACATGTCGATGCCCATCACCCCGCCGGTCTACGCGCAGCTCGTGGACGCCGTCCGGGACGAGTCCGTCACCTACCCGCTCTTCGACGATTCGCAGCCCGTCACGGGCAAGCTCGGCTTCTCGCGCAAGGATGGGGCACCGCTCATCCTCGACGACTCCGTACACGTGCGGAACTACCGCTTCTCGACCGATGGCTACGTGCTCGTGTACGCCGGCGGCGCGAAGCTCAACACGAAGCTGAAGGCCTACCTCGGCAGCATCCATCTCTTCCAGACGCTCATCGATCGCAACCCGGTCGTGCCCATGCTCGACGGCGTCTCCGAGATCGGCGTCATTCTCAACCGCGGTTTCTTCGCGGCGGCCCCCGGCGCCACACCGGCCGGCGTCTACTTCATCCGGTACTAGCGAGCACGCGTCACATCACGGAACCGGCGGCTCTGCGCACAGGGCCGCGGCGCGTACTCGCTCGAACTCGTCACCGGCACGCCAGGTGGGCATCCTCGGCGCCTCCGCGATTCGCAGCAGCGTGACCACCTCGAGCGCGAGATCGTCGAGCGCGCCGTCGAGTCGCCAGCTCGCATCGAGCTGGTCGGACGGCTGGTGGTAGCGCTGCTTCACGAACTCGTCGATGCGTGCGCGACCCCATGCGCGGTCGTGCCCCGCGAACTCGGTGCCCCACACGAGATGGAGGGCCGGAACGCCGATGCGAGCGAAGTTCAGCTGGTCGGATCGGTAGAAGCTGCCGCGATCGGGGAACTGGTCGGGCACCACGACGCGCCCGACCTCCTTCGCGGCACCTGTCACCACGTCGTCCAGCGACGACTTGCCCATGCCGATGTACGTGACGTCATGCGTCTTTCCCCAGATGTTGATCTCGTCGATGTTGAGGTTGGCTGCCATGTGCGCGGCAGCCACCGGTGCGTGTGCGCACAGATACGCCGAGCCCAGCAGTCCCTGCTCCTCCGCGCCGACCGACGCGAACAGCACGCTACGCCGCGGTGCAGCAGCCGCCAGCGCGTCGGCGAGCTGGAGCATTGCGCCGACGCCGGAGGCATTGTCGAGCGCGCCGTTGTAGATGGTATCGCCCGGGCCCTGGCCTTTCTTGCCGAGGTGGTCGTGGTGCGCGCTCACGACGATAACCTCGCTCGCGAGCGCTGCATCGC
>JAYTLP010000349.1:0-8976 GCA_043729375.1 Myxococcales bacterium | reverse complement strand
CCGCGTGCGAGGAGCTGGAGCCCGCGCTCTGCACGCCGACGCTGCGAGATGTCCTGAATGGCGCCGACCATGCGCGCGGGTCGCTGCTTCGAGTCGTGGCTGACGAACCCACGGTCGCTGACGAAGCTGTACTTGCCATCGCCGCGCAGGAAGCGGTATTCCGCCGACCAGTCGTGCACTCCGCTGTCGATGACGGCGTGGATCGACTGGAACACTCTTTCGCGATCGTCCGGGTGGATGCGCGAGAGCCACCACTCGGAGCTCGCGCCCACCTCGTCTCGCGGCACACCGAACTGCTCGGTGAGCCCGTCGCTCCAGTCGATGTGATCGGAGTGCAGATCCCAGTCCCAAACGGCGTTCATCGTCGCGCGCATCGCGAGCTCGTAGCGCTGCTCCGAGCGGAGGAGGGCATCGGCGGCGCGTTTGCGCTCGATCCCCACCGCGATCGAGTCGGCAATCGTGCGCGCCGCGTCGAGCGTGTCCGGATGCATCACGTCCCGGCCGAACATCGCCAGCACTCCGACGACGCGGTTCTCGACGAGCAGCGGATAGCCCATGAAAGAGACGAGGTCTTCGCGCTTGGCCCATGCCGTGTCGACCAGCGCGTCGTGCTGGACGTCGTTGCTGAGGTGCGGGCGTCGGGTCTCCGCGATGCGGCCGATTTTAGATCGGCCGACCGGCACACGGCTGTGCGGTCCATCTAGGTGCGTGTAGAGGCCGGCGGAGGCAGCGAGCTCGAGCACAAGCGCGCCTGCGTCGAGCGTCCAGACGCGCGCGAAGGCTGCGTCGAGGTGGTCGACGCAGGCCTGCGCACACTGCGCCAGTACGTCGTGCAGCTCTACGTGAGAGACGAGCGCGCGCCCGACCTCACCAGCGAGCAGGGTTTGGCGCATATGTCGGCGCTCTATGTCGTGCGCTTGCCGCTGCGCGTCCACATCCGTCAGCGACGCCACCCACTGCGTGATGATGCCGGCCGGATCTCGCACGGGCGTCACCTGCTTCTGGAACCAGCGCGATGTGCCGTCGAGCTTGAGGAGGCGGAGCTCGATCCGCAGGTCCTCACCGGTCGAGAACGCCCGCTCGAGCCCGCCGCGCGCCGCGTCGCGATCCGCCTCGTGGACGCTCTCGATCCAGCCGTGGCCGAGGAGCTCTGCTCGCGAGCGGCCCGTGTACTCCGGCCAGCGCTCGTTCACGTAGTCCACGAGGCCATCGGGAGTCGTCGTGCACAGGAGCTGCGGCAGCGAGTCGGTGAGGAGTCGCATCGAGACGTCCATGCCTGCCGGGCGAGATGACGTCGGGGGCCTCATCCGAGTGCCTGTGTACCCCGGCCGGTGGCCGGCAACTACCTCAATCCTCGGAAGGTTTGCTCTTCATCGAGCGTCGGCGCTTGGGCCCGTTCCACGCCGGGCGGCGCTGCAGAAGGGCGGGCTGCTCGTCGAGGCTGGCGTCCGGCAAGCGACCCAGCGCCGCTTCGAGGCGGCTGTGCTCCAGCGCTACCGCGGTGGCCCTGTCGCTCGCGGCTGCGTAGCGCGGCTCGCGACCATCGATGAGACGGGCTATTTCGAGCCGCACCGCAGCCGCGTCGTCGTCGGATGGAGGGACTTCACGCTCGAGGAGCTCATCGATGGCGACGACGAGCTGTGAGAACGGGTGCAGCCAGTCGAACGCCGGGTCGCCCGTGAGGAGCCCGAGGAGCTCGCCGGGAGTGAGGGCACGCCCCGTCGCGAGCTCGTGCGAGGCGCGCATGTCGTCGATGAGCGCCTTGTGGAGCGAGAGCAGCGACTCGCGAGCAGCGGTGATGGTTGCAGCGTGGCGGACAGCGGACATGCCCCGATACTACTCTCGCGGCGCGTCCACGGGCACGCGCGGCGACTAGGCGCCGGCCTCGGCGTGGGGCGGGGGACCCGAGCCGGCCACGACGAACGCTGGCATCACGGTGGTCTCGAGCGTGGCCGCGAGCGTCTCGCCGATCTTGCTGACGAACACGATCTCGAGCTCGTCACGGACCGACTTCGGGATCTCGATGACATCCTTGCGGTTGCGCTCCGGGAGCACGACGCGCTTCACGCCAGCGCGGTGTGCAGCGAGGACCTTCTCCTTGATACCACCGACGGGCAGGACTGCGCCGCGGAGGGTGATCTCGCCGGTCATGGCGACATCGGAGCGGACCTTTCTGCCGGTCAGCAGCGAGACCATCGCGGAGACGATGGCATTGCCGGCCGACGGGCCTTCCTTCGGCGTGCCGCCATTCGGAACGTGGAGGTGGAGGTCGATGTTCGCGAGGAAGTCGGGCGCGATGCCGAGCTCGCCCGTGTGAGAGCGCACGTAGGAGAGCGCAGCCTGCGCAGACTCCTTCATCACCGAGCCGAGCTGGCCGGTGAGGACGAGGTTGCCTTTGCCGCTCATCTGCGTGATCTCGACGAAGAGGATCTCGCCACCTGTCGGCGTCCACGCGAGGCCCGTCGAGACGCCCGGCTCCTCCAGGCGCTCCGCGATCTCCGGATAGGCCTTCGGCGGGCCGAGGTAGTCGTCGAGCTCCGACGCCTTGACCTCGCCCGGAAGGATCTCGCCGCTGGCGACCTTCACCGCGAGCCCACGGATGACGCTCGCGATCTCGCGCTCGAGGTTACGGACGCCGGCCTCGCGGGTGTAGCTCTCGACGATGGACGACAGCGTCTCGGGTCCGAACGTGACCGCCGTCTCGGGAAGACCGTGCTCCTTCAGCTGCTTCGGTACGAGGTGCGTCGTGGCAATGTTGACCTTCTCGTCCCGGGTGTACGACGGGATCTCGATGATCTCCATGCGGTCGCGAAGCGCTCCGGGGATGGTGCCGAGGTCGTTGGCCGTGGCGATGAACATGACCTCGGACAGGTCGAACGTGACCTCGAGATAATGATCCGAAAAAGTGTTGTTCTGCTCCGGGTCGAGGACCTCGAGCAGCGCCGACGACGGGTCTCCGCGGAAGTCGGCCGAGAGCTTGTCGATCTCGTCGAGCATGATGACCGGGTTGCGGACGCCGGCGCGCTTCATCGACTGGATGACGCGACCGGGCAGTGCGCCGATGTATGTACGGCGATGCCCGCGGATCTCGGCCTCGTCACGCACACCGCCGAGCGACATGCGCACGAATTCGCGACCCAGCGCCTTGGCAATGGACCTGCCGAGCGACGTCTTGCCGACGCCGGGAGGCCCCGCGAAGCAGAGGATCGGGCCCTTCTTCGACTTGGCGAGCTTGCGGACGCCGAGGTACTCGAGGATGCGCTTCTTCACCTTCTCGAGACCGTAGTGATCGGCCTCGAGGATGCGACGAGCCTCGGTGATGTCGAGGCGGTCCTCGGAGCGCTTGCTCCACGGCAGGTCGAGGATCCACTCGAGGTAGGTGCGCGCGACGGTGTACTCGCCAGCCTGCGGCGGCATGTTGCGGAGGCGTGAAAGCTGACGACGTGCAGCCTTGTCGGCCTCCTCGGGCAGCCCCGCCGCGCGGAGGCGCTCTTCCAGCTCGTCGAGCTCGGTGGACTCCTCGCCCTCGCCCAGCTCCTCCTGGATCGACTTCATGCGCTGGCGCAGGACGACCTCGCGCTGCTGCTTCGAGAGCTCGTCGCGCACCTGGATGTCGATCTTCGCCTTCACCTCGAGGACCTCGAGGCGGTGATGAAGGTGCCCGAGGACCGCGGCGAGGCGCTTTTCGACATCGAGCTCCTCCACGAGAGCGACGCGCTCGGGAACGGACAGGTCGAGCGGCGCGCCGGCGATGTCGGCGACGCGGCCCGCCTCGCGCGTCGACTCGGCGAGGCGCATGGCTTCGTCGCCGCCGGTGCCGGTGCCGGAGGCATCGTGGAGCCGCTTCTGGGCCTCTCGGACCGTGAGGACGAGCGCATCCGACGCCGACGAGGCAGCGTTCGTCTCGGTCAGCTTCTCGCTCTCGGCGACCAGGAACGGCTCGGTCTGCGTGTAGCTCGTGGCCTTGCGACGCTCGAGACCGCGGAGCACGACGGACAGCCGCTGCGCGGACAGCCGCACCACCTTCAACACCTCTGCCTCCACTGCGACGTCGTGGAGGTCGGCCGGTGCGGGGTCCTCGGTCTCGGGAGACCGCTGCGTGACGGTGAGCAGCCGCGACGGGCTCTGCGACAGCACGTCCTCGATGAGCTTCATCGAGCTCGGGCGGCCGACCTCGGCGGTGAGCACCGCACCGGGAAACAGCACGAGGTTGCGGAGTGGCAGCACGGGAAGGGCGCCGTTGCTGCGAGCTTTGTTGGGCATGGTATGGAACGTAAGGCGGCGGAAGAGAAGAAGCAACGAGGCCCGTCACACCGACGGGCCGGTAGCTCGGTGGCCCCAGGCCGCATCCTGGTCTGTCGCGCCCATTTTCACGCACCCCTTGGCCTCGATCCATGTCGCCATCGACCAGCGCGTGCCGCGGGTGACGGCGCGCACGCCGTGGAGACAGCGACTTTCGCTGTGGAACGCGACGGCCATGCCTTGTTCCGGGCGCACCTCGATCCCGAGCTCCGGGAACCAGAGCGAGCCGCCGTCGTCGTCGGATGCGCGGCCGGGAAAATACACGAGCGAGACGTCGAGGTTGCGTTCCTCCACCCATTCGACGCGACCGTCCGACCTCGGACGCGCCCGCTCCGCGTCATCGATGAAGCGGGTCGTGTGTGCGGCTCGATGCGCGCGCAGATCCGACCACTCGACGGTTTGCACTTTGCGCAGCGCCGAGCGCCCGCTCGAGCGACGGAGCGTGCAGTTCGATTGCGGGCCTCACATCCAGCTCGCGCCGGAACCGGCGACTCGCCTCGGCGATGCCTCCGTCGAGCACGAGGTCCTCGAGGAGCATGATGTCGAACCGTCGAGGAAGGAGCGCACGCGCGGCCGCATCGGCTCTCGAAGGCGCGCCGATGAAGCGTCAGCATGGCCGCACCCTCGGCGATGTCGTTCAGCGCGTCGAGGAACTCGGTGGCGACGTCTTGCGGAATGTCGATCACCTGGGTGGCCGCGGCGATGGCGCGCACGTGGCGAGCGAGCACCGGGGTGAAAAACACCTGTGCGAGTCAGCCCGGCGCGTTGATGGCGGAGAGCCCGGCGCCAACATCGACGATGTCATGCGCCGTGATTGCGGTGTCGAGGACGCGCTGGGGCGTGCGCCCGAGATGGCCACCGGCGCCGGGAAGCTGCCGCGCGCCGTCGGCGATTGCCGCGATCAGCTCGTCGCAGAGCTCGGCGGGAGGCACCGCTGCCGGACGACCAGGTTGGCGACCGGGTTGCGTTGCATCTGCCTATTGCGCGTCCTTCGTGGCCTCTGCGAACGCCTCGAGCGCGACCTTGGCCTCGTCGCTCAGCTTCTCGGGTAGGGTGATCATGATCTCAGCGTAAAGGTCGCCTCTGTCCGTTCCTTTCGAAACGGCGCCCTTGCCACGCAGGCGCAGGCGCTTTCCGCTCGACGACAGCGGCGGGATGGTGAGCGAGACGTTCGTGCCCTCGAGCGTCGGAACGTCGGCCTTGCCACCGAGCACGGCCACGTCGAGCGGCACGGGGACCTCGACGTCCACGTCCTGCGGTGAATCGGCGCGCCTGCGGAAGCGGGCGTGCGCACGCTCGTGCACCTCGACGAGGAGATCGCCGGCTTGTCCGCGCGCGGAGGGCTGACCCTGACCGGCGAGCCGGATCGTCTTGCCCGACGTGATGCCTGCGGGGATCTTCACCTTCAGCGAGCGGTGGCCGTCGATGCTGATTGTCTTCTCGGTGCCGAGCGCCGCCTCGGGGAGCTCGATGTCGAGCCGCGCGTGGGTGTCCTCTCCCTTCTGCGGCGCCTGCTGCTGCGCGCGCCCGCCCTGGTTGAACATGTTGCCGAACATGTCGCCGAAGCCGCCTTGTGGTGCCTGCTGGGGACCGCGGGCGCGTCGGCCTTGCTGTCCGCCGAACTGCGCGAACAGCTCGTCGAGATCGATGCCGCTCATGTCCGGCTGGCCGCCGCCTCCCGGGAAGCCGCCACCGCGACCCGCGAACGGGTTCTTCCGCTGCGCGTCGTAGTCGCGACGCTGCTTCTCGTCGGAGAGCACCTCGTAGGCCTCGGTGATCTCCTTGAACTTCGACGTCTTCGCCTTGTCCCCACCGTTCACGTCGGGATGGAGCTTCTTGGCGAGCTTGCGGTACGACTTCTTGATCTCGTCGGCCGTCGCTGTCTCGGGGACACCGATGGTGGCGTAGTGGTTCTTCGGGGCAGCCATTTACAACACTCTACCTCCTACGCAGCCCGATCGCCGTTGGCGTTCTCGTCGAACACCACCGAGGCGAACTCGAGGGCTCCACCGCCGGGGAGCGGCTGCGCGACGATGCGGTCGCCCGGCTTGAAGTCGCCGGAGATGATGCGCTTCGCCAGCGGGTCCTGGACCAGCCGCTGGATGGCCCGCTTGAGCGGTCGCGCACCGTAGGCCGGGTCGTAGCCCTCGTCGACGAGGAGATCGAGCGCGGCTGGCGTGAGCTCGAGAGAGAAGCCGCGGTCTGCGACCAGCTTGTACAGCCGCTGGAGCTGGATCTCGACGACGACACGCAGCTCCTTTCGCCCGAGCTTGTGGAACACGATGATGTCGTCGATGCGGTTGAGGAACTCGGGCTTGAATGCCGCACGCAGCGCGCCTTCGATCTCCGCCTTCACATCTGGCCTGTCCACGTCGTCGACGTCGCGAATGTACTGCGAACCGACATTCGACGTCATGATGATGACGGTGTTCTTGAAGTCGACGGTCCGCCCCTGACCATCGGTGAGCCGACCGTCGTCGAGCACCTGGAGCAGCGTGTTCCACACGTCCGGGTGCGCCTTTTCGATCTCGTCGAAGAGCACGACTGAGTAGGGCCTACGACGCACCGCCTCGGTGAGCTGTCCGCCCTCGTCGTAGCCGACGTAGCCGGGAGGAGCGCCGATGAGCCGCGACACGGCGTGCTTCTCCATGTACTCGCCCATGTCGATCCGGACCATGTGCGTCTCGTCGTCGAAGAGGAAGCCTGCAAGCGACCGGGCGAGCTCGGTCTTGCCGACGCCGGTGGGCCCGAGGAAGATGAACGAGCCGATGGGACGGTTCGGATCCTGGAGCCCAGCCCGCGAGCGCCGGACGGCGTTGGCCACGGCGGAGACGGCCTTGTCCTGGCCAACGACGCGCGCGTGCAGGCGCTCCTCCATGTCGTTGAGTTTTGCGACTTCGCTCTCGAGCATCTTCTCCATCGGGATGCCGGTCCACTTGGCCACGACGGCGGCGATGTCGGCCTCCGTCACCTCCTGACGCAGGAACGAGTTGCCGTCGGCGCCCTTCTCCATGGCGGCGGTGGCTTCCTTCAGCTTGCGCTCGAGCTCGGGGAGCGTGCCGTAACGCAGCTCGGCGGCCTTTTCGAGGTCGCCGCGACGCTGCGCAAGCTCCGCCTCCGTGCGGGCCTTGTCGATGGCCTCATTGGTCAGGCGGACACCGTCGATGATTGCCTTCTCGCGCTGCCAGCGGGCACGCATCGTGTCGGCCTTCTCTCTCAGATTTCCGATCTCCGCCTCGACGGCCTTCTTGCGCTTCTTGCTGGCGTCGTCCTTCTCCTTCACGAGCGCCTGGTTCTCGATCTCGAGCGATACGATGCGCCGCTCGAGCTGATCGATCGGCGTGGGCAGCGAGTCGATCTCCATCTTCAGCCGTGCTGCCGCCTCGTCCACCAGATCGATCGCCTTGTCGGGCAGGAAGCGATCCTGGATGTAGCGATCGGACAGGCGCGCTGCCGCGACGAGAGCGCCGTCGCGGATCTGGATGCCGTGGTGGACCTCGTACTTCTCCTTGAGGCCGCGGAGGATCGCGACCGTGTCCTCGATGGATGGCTCGCCGACCAGAACAGGCTGGAAGCGTCGCTCTAGCGCCTTGTCCTTCTCGACGTACTTGCGGTACTCGGCGAGCGTCGTCGCGCCGATACAGCGCAGCTCGCCGCGCGCGAGCGCAGGCTTGAGCAGGTTTGCCGCGTCCTGCGCGCCTTCGGCGGCACCCGCGCCGACGATGGTGTGGATCTCGTCGATGAAGAGGATGACATTGCCGCTCGCCGACTCGATCTCCTTGAGGATGGCCTTCAACCGGTCCTCGAACTCCCCGCGGTACTTCGTGCCGGCGACGAGTGCGCCGAGGTCGAGCGCGAGGACGCGCTTGTTCGCGAGGCCCGTGGGGATGTCCTTGTTCACGATGCGCTGCGCGATGCCCTCAGCGATGGCCGTCTTGCCGACGCCGGGCTCTCCGATGAGCACCGGGTTGTTCTTGGTGCGGCGCGAGAGCACCTGGATGGCGCGACGGATCTCCTCGTCGCGGCCGATGACCGGGTCGAGCTTGCCCTTCCTCGCCTGTGCAGTGAGGTCGCGCGTGTACTTCTCGAGCGCCTGGTACTTGCCCTCAGGATTCTCGTCGGTGACGCGCTGCGATCCGCGCACCGCGGTCAGCGCGCCGAGCACGGCGTCGTAGGTGAGCCCGGCGTCCTTGAGCGCGCGTGTGGCGCCGGCGTGCTCGGCGCCCACGAGCGCGAGGAGCAGATGCTCCGTCGAGGTGAACTCGTCCTTGAACTTGCCCGCCTCCTTCTCGGCGGACTCGATGAGCGCGGTGCCCTTGCGGCCGAGCCCGACGTCGAGCGAACCGCTCTGGCGCGGCAAGCCATCGACCAGTCGAGAGACCGTCGCCGCGAGGCGCGTCGCGTCGGCCCCGGCCTTCTCGACGAGCGCGGGCACGAGGCCCTCCTCCTGCTGGAGCAGCGCGAGGAGCACGTGCTCCGGCATCAGCTCGGGCTGACCCTTTTCCTGCGCGAGCTGCTGCGCTGCGACCAGCGCCTCTCGAGTCTTGACCGTGAGCTTGTCGAGTCGCATGCGGGTGAACCCTCCGTCGCTGGAGCGCCGTTGCATCGGCCGCTCTCCGGGACGAACAGCAGCGTAAGCACAGCTACATTGTCGTCAAGCGTTGTCCACCCCGC
>JAYTLP010000348.1:0-13236 GCA_043729375.1 Myxococcales bacterium | reverse complement strand
ATGCTGGTGAGGTTGTAGGTGAGCGGGTTGTTGATCTCGTGCGCGATGCCCGCGCTCATCGTGCCGAGCGCGGCGAGCCGGTCCGACACCGCCAGGCGCGCCTCGAGCTGCGTCCGCTCGCTCAAGTCCTGGAAGTTGTACGCGCTGGCGGTGCGCTTGCCGTTGCGGTCCATCGACGTGGTCGCCTCGGTGAGGCACGGAAAGACGCTGCCGTTTTTGCGAGCGTGCGTGCTGTCGAAGAGGTGGTGCCCTTTTTCGTGCACGAGCCGGACGTCCTCGACCAGCTGCGCTCGCGCGGACGGCGGGCAGAACACCTCGAGCCCGCAGCCGACGAGCTCGTCCACCGTGTAGCCGTGCATGGCGGCGAGAGCGGGGTTGACTGCAAGCAACCGGTTGTCCGTATCGCTGACGAACGCCACGCCCCAGCCCGCATGCTCGAAGAGGCGGGCGCGGTCGATCTCGGCCGCGGCCTGTGCAGCCGCCGCGCGCTCCGCGGCCTCCTGCGCGCGCATCGTCGACAGGACGAGCTGCTCGTTGGCGTCCTGCTGCTCGCGCATCATCGTCGCGTCGGCCGCTCGCCCGAGGCCCGGCTCGGGTAGATCGGTGAGACCGCCACTCATCGACGGCGCTCGCCGTCGAAACGGACCGCGCGCCGCCTCCCGCTGAGCCTCCCGAACTCACCATGACGCATCGTGGCCCCCGCCCGCCCGTACTCGAGCACCACGCCGCAGGTGCAATTGCGCCGCCAGGCGTCCTCGGCTCGACTCAGACGAGCAGGCCATTTCGACGGATGCGGTCATCGACTCGCGAGCGGCGCCGCACGTGCGGCCAGCACGCGCTCCTTCAGCACGAAGCACAACCGTCTCTCCGGACACAATGTCCCGCTCGGCGCATACCGCGGAGCGCTGCAGGTGTGGCTGCCACCTATCGTTCGCTCTGGGCCCGCGCTTGCAGGGCCCGCGGTCATCTCCGTGAAGACGCATGGCATCCGGACTCTCCTCAGCGCTGCGATCGCGCTGACCTGCTTGCCAGGCTGTCAGGGTCCCGCAGGTGTGCCCGGACCGACGGGCGCGCTGGCCGATGGCGGCCGCACCGGCCCCGCGGGTGAGCTGGGCGCGGGGGGACCTCCGGGGGCCATGGGGTGCCCCGGCCTGAAAGCCGGCGAGTCGCGCGGGATCGTCGCCACCCTCGTCGCGTCGGCGCCCGCGAACGGGCAGTTCTTCGTCACCGGCGAGCGCGCGGTACTCACCCTCACCGTTTCGGACCGCTGTGGCCTCACATACCCGCTCGCGGAGCTCGGCTCGGCTGGGCTGTACCTGACGGGTCCACGCGGTGACCTCGCCGCGACCTCGGCGTGCGGGCTGCTCAATTGCACGACCGATCGCACGGTCAAGGGTCACCACCATATCGACCTCCAGGCGCCCTCGTACGCCGACGCATCGCTCGCTGGCCTCGCGGTGCAGCCCGACGCCACGCTCCGCTACCAGCTCGGCGCGGTCTCCGTCGAGCCCGCGGGTACGTATTCGGCGCTGCTGCTCGTCGCGGGTCCCGACGCAATCGATCAGCTCGCCGTCACGGCGGAGCTGCAGATCGGCACGAGCACCGAGAGCACGAACGCGTCCGGACCGCCGACCGCATCGACCTGTGCGAGCTGCCACCGGAGCCCGATGAATGGCCACCTGTACATGCACCACAGCTTCCCGAGCCCGTACACGAGCGCGTTCGGCAGCTTCGACATCGACTCGCTGCCGACGGAGACGTGCTTCGCCTGCCACAACGCCGACGGTTACTCGCCGAACACGATCGTCGGCAAGGTGCACGGGCTGCATCGAGGCGCGGACCAGCTCGCGCCTGGCGCGGCGCACCTCGACTACGGGCGGCCCGCAGACCCGTCGCTGCTCGCATACACGAACGTCGGCTTCCCGGCGATGCCGAGCGCGGAGCTCGCGTGCGCCACCTGCCACACGGACGATCGCTGGAAACAGAAGCCGTCACGCATGGCGTGCGGGACGTGCCACGACAACGTCTACTTCGACACCGGCACGCTGTCGCCGCCGCGGCAGTTCGCGACCGCCTGCACCACCGACGGTGACTGCTCGACGCTCGGTAGCTACGTCACGTGCGACGGTCTCACGCTCACCTGCATGCGCAAGAGCCACGCGGTCCAGCACGACGACTCGGCCTGCGCCGGCTGCCACGCGGCAGACACGGGCTTTGCACCGATCGCGGCCGCGCACGAGGTCGTCCAGCAGACGCGCGATCCCGGGCTTTACGAGACTGCGGTGACGTTGACCGGCGGCAGCGGCGTGACAGGGACGTTCGTCATCGGCGACACGCCCGTCCTGCACTTCCGCGTGGCCGACAAGTCGAACGTCAGCATCACCGATCTCGTCACCAATGCTGCCTACGCGGTGAGCATGACGGTCGCAGGCCCGACCTCGGCGCCCGAGCAGCTCTACCCGGGCTCGCTGAGCCTCAAGGCCACGCTCGACTACGACGCTGCGGCAGACCTCTACACCTACACGTTTCCTTCGCCCCTGCCCGCGTCCGCGCTGGCGCCGCTCGACACCCCGGCGCCTTATGCGCGCCCCAATCCGCCCGGGACCTACACGGCGTGGCTCTATGTCGTGAAGACGACCAATGTCGAGGGTGCGTCCGTGAGGAACACGGGTGATTACTTCGTGCACTTCGACCTCGGCACGACCGCGCCGCTGCAGCCGAGGCAGGTGATCTCGGATGCGAGCTGCAACACCTGCCACGTCAACGTGCAGGCGCACGGCGGGACCAGACAGAACGCCGAGGGTTGCTTCACATGTCACACCGCGGGCGCTCTCGACGTCGGCGTCGGCGGCAAGGGCATAGCGTGCTCGAGCGATGCGCAGTGCAGTGGTGCGCAAGCCGGCTGGGAGCAGTGCCAGGACACGAAGGCGCCGGCCGGGCTCGATACGTGTGTGGTCGTGGTCGACCCCACGCCGAGCAGCTCCATCGACTTCCGCGTGCTCATCCACAAGATCCACTTCGCGCGGCTACTCGGCGGATACGCGGAGAGGGACAATCTGGGCGCGGCGGCCGGCAGGCTCACGATCCTGGGGCGCAAGAACACGCTCACCGACCTCGGCGATGCCCTCTTTCCGCAGGACGTGCGGAGCTGCAAGACCTGCCACAGCGACACGAAGGCCGCGTGCTCGTCGGCCGCACCGTGCGGCTACGGGCAGACCTGTACGGGCGGAGCGTGCGTGAACACCGCGTGGCTGGAGCCGTCGGCCACCGTCTGCCTGTCCTGTCACGACACGGAGGATGCCTTTGCGCACACGCAGCTCAACACATGGGCGGGCACGTCCCCGCCCGTCGAGACCTGCAGCGTGTGCCACGGCCAGGGCGCCCAGTTCTCGGTGGACGCGGTTCACGAAATCACCAACCCCTACGTTCCGCCTTACCCGCGCGAGTAGCGCGTCCTCGAGGATCCCCATGCGCACCGTCCTGACCCTGTCGCTGTTGCTCACCATCTCTCTTCCGGCCGGCACCGCGCTCGCGCAGGTGGACGCGAAGACCCAGCGCGCGTGGAAGGCCAAGTGCTCCGCGTGCCACGGCGAGGACGGCAAGGGCCAGACCGACGCGGGCAAGAAGCTCGGCGTCACCGACATGACCGTCGCTGCCTGGCAGAAGAACGTCACCGATGCGCAGATCAAGGAATCGATGGAAAAGGGCGTGAAGGACAAGATGCCCGCCATCACGGATCTCCAGCCCGGCCAGGCCGACGCGCTCGTGAAGTTCGTTCGCGGGCTGGCCAAGTAGCTCGGCGCTCGATGACGTGCGGCACCTGCCGGGCATTCTCTTCGTGTTGCTCGCCGGGTGCACCACAGCCGTGCCCGCGCTCGGCACCCGTGCGTACACGACGACGTGGAAGGACGACGTCGGCGCCCGGCTCCGCGCGCAGTGCGGTGCCTGCCACGGCCCCACGGCAGCGGGCGGGTATCGCGTCGACTCGTATCCGGCTGCGCTGACGGCCCTCGTCGCGGGCGACCCCACGTCGGCCATCCTCACCGTCCTCGATCCCGTGACGGCAGCTGCGCCACACGCGGGATTTGCGACGTTGCACGCGCTGCTCGTGACGTGGGTCGTCACCGACCTTGCCGCGTACGAGAGGTCGGACGTGCACGGCGGTGGCATCCAGAACCCCGCGTCGGCCGACTTCCACGGCGAAGTGCTGCGGCGAAGCGGCTGGAACTTCCCGCTCTGCCAGACCTGCCACGGTGTCGACTTTGCGGGCGGGAGCTCCGGAGTCACGTGCCTGACGTGTCACGTCGACAAGCCGACGAGCTGCACGACGTGTCACGGCGACTCGCTCACGAGCGGCGCGCATCGGCTACACGTGGTCGGCGGTCCGCTGCTCGCAAAGAAGCTCGGGTGCGCCGAGTGTCACATCACGCCGGCGAGCTGGGATTCGCCCGGGCACATCCTCGACCTCGACGGCACCGCGATCACGAGCCCCGTGCGTGCGATCTTCGGCGCCCTCGCGCAGAGCCCGATGGCCGCGCGAACGGCACCTGCGGCCTTCGACGGAGCGACCTGTACCAACGTGTACTGCCACGACACGCAGAGCCCGAGCTGGACCAGCACCGCCCCCTCGACCTGCGTCTCGTGCCACGGCCAGCCGCCGCCGCTGCACCCGGTCGGTGCATGCGTGAGCTGCCACAAGGCAGTCATCGACGCGCCGGGCACCATCGTCGACTCAGCATTGCACATCTCCGGCAAGACCACGCTCGGTGACGGCGACGGCACGTGCCGGGCGTGCCACACCATCCTCGGCGGCGCGCACACGAGCCACCTCGAGGGCACGCACCACCTCGCCGCACCGGTCGCGTGCGCCGAGTGTCACGTCGTTCCCACGCAGGTGTCGTCGCCCGGCCACTTCACTGCTGACGGCCTGGCCGCCGTGTTCCCCGCGGGCGGCACCGGCCCGCTCGCGATCGCCGACGGTGCGATGCCCACGTGGTCGCCGGACGCGATGCGGTGCGCCGGCACCTACTGTCACGGCAGCGGCGCCAAGCTCGCGAAGGACACCTCGCCGGAGATCGTTCGCGCGCCGCCCTGGGTGCCGGGCTCGGGCGCCGGGCGCTGCGGCACGTGCCACGGCCTGCCTCCGCTCGACGGGGTCCACGATCCCGCCTGGCAGATCACGGTGTGCTCGCAGTGCCATGCAAAGTCGGTCGACGCGTCGGGGGCAATCGTGTTCACCGGCAACACGAGCACCCACATGAACGGCGTCGTCGATGCGCCGTAGCCTGCTCGCAGCGTCGCTGCTCCTCGCCACACCCGTGCGCGCCGACATCGTCGAAGGCTCCGTCACGGCGATCCTGACCGGGCGCGCCGATCCGCGAGACGGCAACGTCTACTCGGTGCTGCCGATCTACGAGGGCCTGCGCCTCACGGTGCGCGACGTTGCGCTGCCGCACGTGGACGATCTGCGGCTCGAGGTCTCGGGGTGGCTCGGCGGTGTGGTCGGCGATCCGTACGGTGGGCAGCGCGCCGGTGGGGACGTCGACATCGCCTACCTCGAGGGCAAGCTCGCGCGCCGGCACATCGTCGTGCGTCTCGGCCGCCAGAACGTCAGCGGCGGCGCCGCGCGCTTTTCGCACCTCGATGGTGCGTCGGTGACGCTCCAGCTCCGCGGCTTCGGCCTGAGCGTCTTCGGCGGCGTGCCGGTGGCCCAGCGGTTCGACACGAGAGTCGGCGACGCGACCGGCGGCGGACGGCTCTTCTACCGCTTCGGCTACGCGAGTCAGCTCGGCTTCTCGTTCGTACACATCGAGAAGGACGGTCGCACCGGACGCCAGGACGTCGCGCTCGATTTTCGCTCGCAACCCGTCCGCATCCTCACGATCACGGGGCTCGCGGTGCTCAGCCTCGTCGAGCGTGACCTCGCAGAAGTGGATGTCGCGGCAACGATCCAGCCGCACCGAATGGTCGATGTGCGCCTCGACTACCGTGATCAGCGGCCCGACCTCTTCATCTCGCGCTCGTCGATCTTCGCGGTGTTCTCGAACTCGACCCGGCAGGAGGCGGGTGGCACGCTCGAGGTGCGCCCGGTCGGACGCGTCACGGTCTATGCCGACTATCACGCGATCTTCGAGCCGCAGACCCGCGGCGGCCATCGCGCGGGCATGAAGGGCCAGGTCCGCCTCGGGCCGGCGGGGCAGCTCACGCTCGGCACGCAGCTGCGCCTCCTTCGCCTCGCGCAGAACGGCTACTACGAGGCGCGCGTGTTCGGGATGATGCGCGTCACATCGACTCTGCTGCTCACGCTCGACGGTGATGCGTACGTGTTCGACGCGCTGGTCAACGGGCACTCGTACTCGCTCACGGGCGCAGCCGCCGTCGCATGGGACTTCTCCCGCTCGTGGCGCGCGGTCGCGAGCGGCGCCGTGTCGACCACGCCGTTCGTGAACGGGGGCTGGGACTTCATGGTCAAGCTCGCCTACAACCCGACCTTCCGCTTCCGGGAGCAGCACTGATGTCGAGACGTCTCGCCCTCTCGTGTCTCCTCTTCGTCGCGTCGTGCGGCGGCTGGTGGTGGGGAACGACGTCGACGCCGCGCACGCACGGTGGCGATCGGCTGAAGGTGCCACACGAGGTCCACACGGCCGCCAAGGTCAGTTGCGCCACATGTCACGACGCCTCGTGGGATTCGAAGCAGCTCGGCGACCCCGTGCTGCCCAAGGAGAAGCAGTGCCTCACGTGCCATCAGGAGAAAAAGAGCGACTGCGCGATGTGCCACACCGACGTCAAGGCGCGCGCACGAGCACCGAACGACACGGAACCCGTCACGCTGCGCATGTCGCACGCGGCGCACCTCGAGCGTGTGAAGGAGGACTGCACCGTCTGCCACAAGTCGCTGCCGAACCCGCTACGTGGCGCGGCGTCGCGGCCCACGATGGACGCATGCCTCGGATGTCACGAGCACAAAAAGGAGTACGAGGCCGGCCGGTGCGCGGGGTGTCACCTCGACCTCTCGCGCTACGGGACGAAGCCGCTCGGCACGTTCTCGCACGCCGGCGACTTCGTGAAGGAGCACATGCGGCCGGCGCGCTCGGCACCCGAGACGTGCGCCACGTGCCACGACCAGACGTTCTGCAGCGACTGCCACAACAGCACCGTCGGGCTGCGCGTCGAGACGAAGCTGCCCGAGCGCGTCGACCGCGACTTCATCCATCGAAACGACTTCGTCTCGCGCCACGCGATCGAGCAGCGCGCCGATCCGGCGTCGTGCGCGCGTTGCCACGGCACGACCTTCTGCGAGACGTGCCACACCGCGCAGAACCTCACCGCACGTGGCACCAACCCGCGCAGCCCGCACCCGCCCGGCTTCACCATCCGCGGCTCCTCGGAGTTTCACGGGCAGGAGGCGCGCCGGGACATCGCGGCCTGCGCGTCGTGCCACGACCAGGGCGCGCATTCGATCTGCGTCGACTGCCACAAGGTCGGCGGCATCGGCGGCGATCCGCATCCGGCCGACTACGAGCGGCAGCACCCGCGCGCCGAGATCTCGCGCAACGGGATGTGCGCCGCGTGCCACGCGCCATGACCCCATGCACGACGTCATCGATGACGAACGAGGCCCCATGTTGACCGCGTTCCTCGTCGTGTCGCTCGTCGCCGCGCTCGTCCTCGCCGTGGCCCCGCGCCTGGGCCTCGGCACCCTCGGGCGGGCATTTGCGTTCCTCACACTGTTCCTCCTCCCCGTCTCCGCCGGCGTGGTGGGCCTGCAGACCCACGTCGAGCATGCCGAGCGAACGGAGTTCTGCCTCTCGTGCCACGTGATGGCGCTGCACGGTCGTAGCCTCCGCATCGACGACACGAGCCTGCTCGTCGCAGCGCACTACCAGGGCGGACGCATCCCGCGCGAGACCGCGTGCTACTCGTGCCACACGACGTACGCGATGTTCGGCGACGTGCGCGCGAAGCTCGGCGGCCTGCACCACATGTACGTGAACTACATCAAGGGGCCACCACCCGAGGTTTCCATTCGCCTGTACGAGCCCTACAACAACCGCGAGTGCCTGCACTGCCACACGGGGACACGGCTCTTCGAGCAGCAGAAGATCCATCGCCTCGAGCCCGGGCGCATCGAGAAGATTCGCGCCAACGCGCTGTCCTGCGTGAGTTCGGGCTGCCACTCGACGGTGCACGAGGTATCCACGCTCGGCGACAGTCCGGACTGGGCTCCACCGGCAGACCACGCGGGAGACGCCAGGTGATCCATTCGAAGATTCATCGCGAGCGCCGCCTGCGCATCGCCGCGCTCCTCGTCGTGCTCGGGCTCGTGATCGAGCTGGTGAGCCTGCGCTGGGCGCACCCGACCGCGTTCATCGTGTTCACCGCGGGCACCGGCCTCAGCACAGGTGCCGGCGTGCTCGTCTTCCTGACCGTGCTCTTCGGGACGGGACCGAGTTCGGACGAGCGAGCGCCCTGACCGGGGACATCAGGCGCGTTCCCGTGGTCGTGCCGGGGGCGCGGGCCGGTCTTCGAGCCACACGACCACGCGCGCGCTTCCAGGGCACGAGGATCGTCATGGCCTCGTGCATGCACGGGCATGAGAGTCGAAGTCCCGCGAACAGCCAACAGAGGAGTCGACCATGTCGGACAAACGCAGCAGCAAGAGCAACCTCGTCAACCCGTACGCGAGCGCAGACGCCGGGCCGCGCATCCCCACCGACCTCGTGGAGCACCAGGACCGCTACCGGAGTAGCACCACCGCGGACCGCGCGTACGACAAGTTCCTTTCGCGCGGCTTGACGCACGGGCACGACGTCGAGGACTGGCTCAGCTCGGAGCGCGAGATCGAGGTCGAGGCGCAGGGCACCGACGACCGCCGTCGTGCCAACGGTTCGCAGAAGCAGGATCCGCGAACGGTCTGAAGCGCGGGGCACATCGGCATGCGGGACACTTCTGCGCGTCGAAGCGCGCCGTTCAACCGCCCGCGGGACGTTCTGATGTCGACGTACGGCGGCCCTCCTGGCGTCGTTCGTGCACCTTTCCAACGAACAACGAAACTGTCTGTACCTCGAACGAGAAAGAAGGCGGGTCATGCTGCGATCACTCAAGGACCTCGAGCGCTACACGGTCGCCGCGACCGATGGCGACGTAGGGGCCGTCGTGAACTTCCTCATCGATGACGAACGCTGGGCCGTCCGCTACCTGGTGGCCGAGACAGGCTCGTTCTTCGAGAACCGCCGCGTGCTCATCTCGCCGATCTCGTTCCGGCAGACGGACTGGGCGACGAGGACCTTCCACGTGCAGCTCACCGTGGAGGCTGTGAAGAGCAGTCCGGGCACCGACACGGACCGCACCGTCTCGCGTCAGCACGAGGTCGCCCTGGCGCAGCACTACCGCTACCCGTACTACTGGGAATCCCCCGGCGTTTGGGGAATCGGCGCCTACCCCGGCGAGCTCGCGAACCTTGGATGGAGCACGCCGCCAGTGAACGGTGAGACGCCCATCGTCGAGAGCCACCTCCGCAGCGTGAACGAGCTGCGCGACTATCACGTGGAGGGAAGTGACGGCGAGATCGGCCACGTGAAGGACTTCATCGTGGACGATCGGACCTGGGAGGTGCGCTACCTCGTGGTTCAGACGAGCGCGTGGTGGCTCGGAAAGCGCGTGCTGATCGCGCCGCGGTGGGCCACCAGCATCGTCTGGTCCGAGCGGAAGATTCACATCCGCAAGAACCGGGAGGAGATCCGCAGCAGCCCGGACTGGGACCCGAACGCTGCTATCAACCGCGAGTACGAACTGCGGCTCTACGACTACTACGGCCGGCCGGTGTACTGGTCGGATGACCGACCCGTGGAAGCCACCGTACCGCGCTAGCGGGCTTCAGCGTCGCGGTGGCGCGGGCTCCTTCGGAGCAAGCGCCACCGCATCCGGCTCGAGTGACCAGGTCAGCCACTGTCGCTCGGCAAGCGTCAGCCCGAAGGTCACCACCACGAAGTCGATGAGCCTCGGTATGTTCGTCCTCGGCAAGCGCATCCTGCGCGCCGCTATCCAGTGAAATGCATGCGCGAGCGGTGTGGCGTGCGCCACGGCGAAGGTCTCGGCTCCTGCTTTCGACGGGTCGGTCATGAGCCAGCTCCTTCTTTCAGTTCCGGGTGAAGTCGAGAGCGACGCGCGATGGTACATCCCCGTGCGCGAGGCGCTCGAAGACCGCGTTGATCGCGGAAAGCGGCTGAAGTTCGACGTCCGCCTTCACCTTGCCCGCCGCAGCGAACGCGAGTGCCTCGGCCATGTCCTGCCGCGTACCGACGAATGAGCCGCGGATCGTGATGCAGCGCGCGACCACATCGAAGAGCGCCACCGGGAATTCACCCGGAGGTAGCCCGACGAGCACGCACGTTCCACGGGTGCGCGTCATGCCGATGCCCTGCTTGAACGCAATCAGCGACGGCGCCGTGATGAGGACGCCGTGCGCACCTCCGCCGGTCGCTTCCTTCACCGCTGCAGCGGGGTCGGCCGCCTTTGCCGCATTGACGACGACCTCGGCGCCGAGGCGAGTCGCGTGCGCGAGCTTGCCGTCGTCGATGTCGACCGCGCACACCCGGAGGCCCATGGCCTTCGCGTACTGGATCGCGAGGTGCCCGAGCCCGCCGGCACCGGAGATGGCGATCCACTCGCCTGGCCTCGACTCGGTCTGCTTGATGCCCTTGTAGGTGGTGACGCCGGCACAGATGAGCGGCGCCGCCTCGCTCGCGGTGAGGCCCGGAGGGATGTGCGCGACGTACCTCGGGTCCGCGAGCACGTACTCGGCGAAGCCGCCGTTCTTCGTGTAGCCGCCGAACTGCGCGTGAGGGCAAACGGTCTCCCACGCCGACAGGCACTGCTCGCAGTGCCCGCATGCCGAGTAGAGCCACGGAACGCCCACGCGGTCGCCGTCCTTCACCGTCGTGACGCCGGCACCGACCGCGACGACGAGCCCGACTGCTTCGTGGCCCGGGATGAACGGCGGCATCGGCTTGACCGGCCAGTCGCCGCGGGCTGCGTGGAGATCGGTGTGGCACACGCCGCACGCCTCGGTACGAACCAAGATCTCGCCCGGCCCTGCGGTAGGAATTTCCTGGAGCTCCAGCACGAGGGGTCGACCGAACTCTTCGACGACTGCCGCGTTCATCTTGCCTGTCATGGGGCTCTCCTGGTCGGTCGTGCGGAGCTACTCGAACGACTCGATGAGGGCGTCGAGCTGGGCGGGGCGTGACCCGTCGTGCGGTGTCACCGGTGGCACCTCGCGCTTCACGCCGAGCAGCTCGTAAACGGCCATCTGCGCCGCGCGAATCGAGTACTCGACGGTGAAGACGACATCGTCCGGGATCTCGACGAACTGGCCGATGAACGCGAGGTTTCTCGACTCCCTGGGTACCGGGAGTGGGCGGTCCGCGTGTCCTCGCTGCATGAAGACGCTCGTGATGTACGGCATCCGGCACGGCAGGCAGATTGCCGCCTCGACCGTCTCGGGCTCGAAGCGGAGATGACCGCACAGCTCGCGCAGGATCTCCTTGCCGCTGCACGCCTCCATCGGCTTTGCCACGAAGTCGCCGATTCGATCCGGAAAGAGACCGTAGCCCCAGAACACCTGGACGTCCGACGGCTGGTCCGCGAACTCCGGCTGGTGCGACAGCGCGATGGACAGGAGCCACGCCGAATCCTTGAAGGTGACGAGCCCGCCCGTCCCCGCCTCGTTGCCGGTGAACTTGCACATCGCCTCGAAGAACCGGGGCTGTTTCAGCGTCACCGTGAACGAGTGCCAGCACGACTGCGCAACGCTGCTGTTGAAGACCGACGGATCGCCGAAGCCCGACCGCCCCCGAGCGAGGTCTTCCCACAGTGCCCAGCTCTCACTGTTGCGCTTGGTGAGCTTTGCCGGTGGCGTATCCATCGTACCGATGGTGGACGCATCGGTCATCGACCCGTTTGCCAGGAAGACGACGTCGCCTTTCTGGATCGGAAAGAGCTGGTTCTCTCCATCGCGCACACAACGAATGCCGGTGACGTCGAGCTTGCCATCCACCGTCTCGTGCTCGATCTTCGTGACGAGGCAGTTCGTCAACATGCAGACGCCACGCGACCGCAGCCATCCGCGGAGCGGAAGGATCATGGAGTCGTACTGGTTGAAGACGGTACGTTTCATGCCTTCCAGCGTCCCCAGCCGCGGCAGCTCGAGCGCGAAGCGATGGAGGTAGCGCTTCAGCTCGATTGCGCTGTGCCAGGGCTGGAACGCGAACGTGGTCGACCACATGAGCCAGAACTCGGTCTCGAAGAAGGCCGGTGACAGCCAGTCGGTGATGCTGGTGCGTTCCAGCTTTTCCTCGTCGGCGGAGGCGAGCGCGAGCAACTGCTCGCGTTCGAGCATGGAAAACCCCATGAAGCGCACGGGTAGCTTGGCGAGCCGCCTGTCGACCAGCCTCGCCCTCGCGTGCAGACGGTGCTGCTCGTTGAACTCCACGGTCTCGTCGTAGACGGACGTCCCGGGATGCTGCAGCGACGGTATCGACCTGAACAGATCCCAGGTGCACTCGTACGTGTCGGTCGTGAGCATGCGACCCCCACGCATGGAGTAGCCGCGGTCGGCCTTGCCGGCGCCATCGAGACTGCCTCCCACCGCCGGGAGTGACTCGAGGATCGTGATGCTCTCGCCGCGCATTCCGCCGTCGCGGATCATGAAGGCCGCAGCGGCCAGGGAGCCGATGCCCCCACCGATGAGGTAGGCGCGGTTGTTCTCGTCTCGTGCCACGCCTCAGTGCCGCGGGGTACCGGTCGGGGTCGTCGGAGGAAGCCCGGCGACGATGCGACTCCACGTATCGCGGTGGACCGACTTCTTCGTGACGAGCGTCCCGAGCGAACCGACGGTGCCACGTGCGTGCTGCAGCCCCTCGTCGAGGTGGTCGAGATCGACGTACTCGTCTCCGTGCGTGAGCTGGTAGCCCGCCTCCACGTTGCTCACACGTGCCGTCTCTTCGTCGGTGAGCAGCGCAAGGATGTGCTCCTTGTCGAGCAGCACTTTCATGGGATTGGCATTCATGCGCTCACGCTCGCGACGCGATGCACGTCACGACGCTCGACGCGGGACGCCTCGAGTACCACGGCGTCGGCGCCGGGGTGACGCGAACCCGTCGCGTGCACGTGCTCGCCGATCTCGATCTGGTACTTCTCTGCACCCTTCGGCTTCACGTGCACGAAGGTGCCCTC
>JAYTLP010000347.1:0-10536 GCA_043729375.1 Myxococcales bacterium | reverse complement strand
GGCCGACCTTGACGGCTTCTGAGGCGTCCTGGATGAAGCGATTCGAAAGCTCGCTGATGTGTACGAGCCCATCCTGATGAACGCCAATGTCGACGAAGGCGCCGAACTTGGTGACGTTCGTGACCACGCCCTGAAGCACCATATCGGGCTGCAGGTGCTCGATGGCGGTTATGCTCGGATCGAACGAGACCGCCTCGAACGTGGCGCGCGGGTCGCGGCCGGGCTTCTCGAGCTCGGCCGCGATGTCCTTCAGCGTGAGAAGCCCGCGCTTCTCGTCCACGTATTTGGAGAGGTCGAGGCTGCGCACGCGGTCGGGCTTGCCGATGAGCCCGCCGACCTCGACCCCGAGGTCGGTCGCGATGCGCGCGACCACATCGTAGCTCTCGGGATGGACCGCGGAGTTGTCGAGCGGGTTCTCTCCACCGCGCACGCGGAGGAAGCCGGCGCACTGCTCGAATGCGCGGGCACCGAGCCGCGGCACCTCGAGCAGCGCCTTGCGCGACGTGAAGGGCCCCTTGTCGGTGCGATGCTTCACGATGCCCTCGGCCAGCGAGGCGCCGACCCCGGACACGTACTGGAGCAGCTTCACCGACGCGGTGTTCACGTCGACGCCGACGCCGGAGACGCAGCTCTCGACGACCTGATCGAGCGAGCGCTGCAGCGTCGGCTGGTGGACGTCGTGCTGGTACTGCCCGACGCCGATGCTCTTCGGGTCGAGCTTCACGAGCTCGGCGAGCGGATCCTGCAGACGACGCCCGATGGAGACCGCGCCGCGCACCGTCACGTCCTCGTCGGGCAGCTCCTGGCGCGCGATCTCGGACGCCGAGTAGATGGACGCGCCGGACTCGCTCACGACGACGATGGTCGCGTCGTTGATGCGCTTCTCGGCCCCGAGCTTGCGGAGGAACGCCTCCGTCTCGCGCGACGCGGTGCCGTTGCCGAGCGCGATGGCCTCGAGGCGGTGCTTGACGCACAGGAGCTGGATGGTCTGCTCCGCCTCCTCGAGCCGGCGGTCGGACTGCGTGGGGTACACGACCGTGTGCTCGAGCAGCGCGCCCTCGGCCGACAGCGCGACCACCTTGCAGCCGGTGCGGAAGCCCGGGTCGACCGCGAGCACGCGCTTGCCGCCGAGCGGGGATGCGAGGAGGAGGTGGCGCAGGTTGGCGGCGAAGACCTCGATGGCCTCCTTGTCCGCCTTCTCCTTGAGCGACAGCCGCACGTCGACCTCGACGGCGCTCGACAGGAGGCGGCGCCACGCGTCCTCGACGGCCTGCGACAGCTCGCCCGCGAACGTGGACTTCGGATTCTTGGTGACGCTGTCGGACACCACGCCGACCGCCTGTGCCTCGTCGACCACCATCGCGACGCGCAGGAAGCCTTCCTTCTCGCCGCGTCGCACCGCGAGGAGGCGATGCGACGGGATCTGCGCGATCGGCTCGTTCCAGTCGAAGTAGTCGCTGAACTTCGCGGCCTCGACTTCCCTGCCGGTGAGCACCTTGCTCGTCATGCTGCCCTGCTCCTCGGCGAGCTTGCGCAGCTTCGCGCGAACCTCGGGGCGCTCGGAGAGCTGCTCGGCGACGATGTCCCGCGCGCCGGCGAGCGCCGCCTTTGCATCGGGCACCTCCTTCGCAGGGTCGACGAAGGGCGCCGCGGCCTCCTCCGCCGTGCGCCCGACGGCCTGCTCGAGGATCAGCGTGGCGAGCGGCTCGAGCCCGCGCTCCTTTGCGATCATCCCGCGCGTGCGGCGCTTCGGCTTGTAGGGCAGGTACAGGTCCTCGAGCTCGGCCTTGGTGGCTGCCGAAGCGAGCTTCGCCTTCAGCCCATCGGTGAGCTTGCCCTGCCCCGCGACCTCCTTCTCGATGGCCGCACGGCGATCGTCCATCTCCTTCAGGTACCGGCCGCGCTCCTCGATCTTGCCGATCTGCACCTCATCGAGGTTGCCGGTGACCTCCTTGCGGTAGCGCGCGATGAACGGCATCGTCGCGCCGTCTGCGAACAGCGCGAGCGTGCGCTCGACCTGCTCGGTCCGGAGGGAGAGCTCGTGTGCAATCAGCTGGGCGTGAGTCATTGGACCTACGAGCGTGCCTTTCTTTTGCAGCGCAAAAACAGACTTGATTGTGAGGACGTTCGCCTCGCCTGGGGGGGACTGCCCCACCCGCCCGCCGTGGACCCCGGAGGGTCGCACCTCTGTGATGGGGTAGTTGGTCGATGGAACGCTCGTTGCAGGGCAAGGCGGCGTGAAGACCCTCTTGCTGTCATCCCTCGCCTTTGCGATGTCGGCATGCCTGCCGCGAGGCCCGATCGGGGACGGTACGATCGTCACAACGGACGCTGCCGGCGGAACCCGGGACGCCGCATCGAGCAGCCAGGATGCCGCCGTCGCCGGGGACCTCGCCACGGCCGCGTCCGACCTCGCGACTGCCGCGCCGGACATGGCCAAGGCCGAGACGTTGAAGGTGACCTTCACGACATCGGCAGCACCGGTCGGCGCCTACGCGCCGAAGAACGTGGTGGCGGTCTGGATCGAGAACAACGGCACGTTCGTGAAGACCATCGGCCGGTGGGGCAACACGCGAAAAGAGTACCTGCTCGGGTGGGTGGGCCAGGCCGGCGCGAACGACATGGACGCGGTCTCGGGGGCCACGCAGCCCGCCTTCGGCGCGCTGACCGCGATCTGGAACATCGGGGCGCAGGCCGGCGACGGGACCTACACCATCCGCCTCGAGCTCGCCGACGGCGATTCCATGGCAACGACCGACAACAACGAGGGCACCTTCACCTTCGACCGCAACGGAACCGCGTCGACGCAGAGCGCGCTCACGGATGGCGGCTTCTCGAATGTGAGCATCGCATACAGCGGAAGGTGATGTGGCTACGGCGCGAGCTTGTAGCCGTGTCCGTAGACGGTGAGGATGTGCCGCGGCTCTGCTGCGGGCTCCACCTTCTTGCGCAGCTTGACGATGAAGTTGTCGACGGTGCGGTTCGACGGGTAGGCCTCGGTGCCCCAGATCTTGTCGAGGATCTCGTCGCGCGACACCGGCTGGCCCGCCTTCTCCCACAGTAGCCTCAGCAGCTCGACCTCGTAGAAGGTGAGCGCGACGGACTTCTTCGCGCGCGTGAGCGTGTGCTTGGCCAGGTCGACGACGTTGTCGCCGATCTGGATGACTTCCTCGACCTGTACCCGGTGCAGGCGGCGGAAGATCGCGCCGATGCGCGCCAGCAGCTCACCGACGGAGAACGGCTTCGTCATGTAGTCGTCGGCGCCGGCCTCGAGGCCGCGGATCTTGTCCGACTCCTGGCCGCGCGCGGTGAGCATGATGATCGGCACGAGGCCGTTGGTGGCGCGGATCTCCTCGCACACCTGGTAGCCGTTGATGTCCGGCAGCATCAGGTCGAGGATCACGCAGTCGGCAGGATGCTCGCGCATGAGGCGCACGCCTTCGCGACCGAGGCCCGTGGACGCCACGTCGAATCCCTCGAACTCGAGCGCGTCGCACAGCCCCCGCACGATGTCGGGCTCGTCCTCCACGATCAGCACGCGTTTCTTCGAAGCGTCCATCGAGGCCCGTTTTAAACCGCCGCGTCACGGCGTGGAAGCACGTTCGTGATCACGAAATCCGCGCGGGGTTCATCGCGACGATGGGCAGGTCCACGAGAAAGGCGGTGCCGGCACTGACGTCGGAGTCGATGGTGACCGTACCGCCGTGGGCCTCGGCGATGTGCTTGACGAGGGACAGGCCGATGCCCGAGCCGCGGACGTTCGTCCGACGCGCGCTCTGCGTGCGGTAGAAGCGCTCGAAGACCTTCTTGTGCTCGTCCCGAGGGATGCCCGGCCCCTGGTCGTTCACGACGAGCCGCAGGTGGTTGCCGACGCGCGTCAGGTACACGCCGATCTCGCCGCGACCGTACTTCACCGCGTTCTCGAGGAGGTTGAGGAGGAGCAGCGTCATGGCGTTCTCGTCGATCGCGAGCGAGGGCAGGCCCGCATCGATCTTCGTCACGAGCGTTCCGCCCTCGCGCTCCACGCGCTGGCGATACACGTCGAGCGCGCGCTCGACGACCGTATCGAGGCGGCCGTCCTGGAATTCGTACGCCGTGCCGCCTCGCTCCATACGCGAGAAGTCGAGGACGTTCTCGATGAGGCGGGAGAGGCGCTCGGCCTCGCGGGTGATGGTGGCGCCGTACTCCTTCACCTTTTCGGGCTTCTGAACGCGCTCCGTGGCAATGAGCTCCGCGAACATGCGGATCACCGACAGCGGGGTCTTGAGCTCGTGCGACACGTTGGAGATGAAGTCGGTCTTGAGCTGGTTGGCGCGGGAGTCCTTGATACTCGCGTACACGACGAAGATCATCGCTCCGAGGAACGTGACGAGCGTCAGCGTCGTGAGCAACCGGTCGTTGCGACGCCGCGCCTTCTCCTCGAGGGCCAGCGTGGCGGCACGCGTCGGCGCCATCTGCAAGCTCCAGCGATACAGCGTGGTCGGAAACCGGTTCTCGAAGAAGAGGCGCGCGGCGATGCCGGTCGTCTCGATCGGCGCGCCGTACACCACGTTGCCATCGCCGTCACGAACGCAGAACAGCACCTGTCCACGGAGGCGGGAGAAGACGTCGGGGAACAGCGTCTTGACGACGTAGTCGAGGCTGATCTTGAGGACGATGTAGAAACTGCGCTCGCCGTGCACGCGCTTGATGTAGCTGACGAGGTAGTCGTGCCCTT
Source organism: Myxococcales bacterium (assembly GCA_043729375.1). GTDB lineage: Bacteria > Myxococcota_A > Polyangia > Palsa-1104 > Palsa-1104 > JBDTCO01. Next base: position 5,819 of record JAYTLP010000347.1, on the reverse strand, counting down.
CGTAGGCCTTGTTGATGTGGCGATGAGAATCGGGCGGCAGCTCTGCCAGCGGCAAGTCAGGCAAGATCTTCTGCATGAAGACGTCGCGGAAGGCCTCCTTCTTCTTCGACACCGAAGCGCCCTGCACGGGCGCGTAGTTCTCGTCGAGCACCAGCGCCGAATCGATGGCGGGTGAGAGGCGCACGATGTTGCCCCATTGCCGCGCGAAGTCCTGCAGGTGGTCGAGGTCGACGAGGTCGAAGAACTGCCGGTCGGAGTCGATGATGAAGTTGTCGATGCGATCGAGCGTCTCGGCGGCGAGCAGGTGGTAAGGCTCGTCGAGGGACTGCTCGGCGCGATCGGCCTGCATCGCGGTGTAGCGGTAGCTCTTCAGCGAGAGCGCGACGGCCGACCCGAGCGCGATCGGCACGATGAAGTACAGGAACGACAGCTGCCGCAGGAAGCGCCAGGCCGCCACGAGGTCTACAGTCGGCGCGAGCGGCGGAGCCAGGCGAGGCGTTCGGCCAGCGGACGCGGCACCGCGCCTTCGCCAATGGCGGCGAGCGCCGCAGCCTCGGCCTCCCCGAACAGCTTCCACATCCGGAACAGGCGCAGCTTGCCCGCCTTCACGATCCGGTGTGTCCACTTCTCGACCGAGCCGGTGCGCTCCGAGAACGCGAGCCGCGGTTGTGGTCGCGCGATGAACCGCTCCGCGCGCAGCTCGAGCGCTTTGCCGGGTCCCTTGTCCAGCGCGGCGAACCGCGTCGCATCGATTCGGGCCAGCGAGAACACGACGGAAGTGATGCTGCCTCGCCGCTTTTGTCGCTCGCCCAGCGCGATGATCTCGTGCACGAGGCGACCGCTAGCACGCGCGGATCGGCGCGGCAACAGTTAGGAGGCTCGGTCTACTGACCGGCACACGTGACCCGTCGGCCATCCCCGTCTGCGTGACGCGGAGCTCGTCGGCGGCGCAGGTCGTCGCATCTCACGTCGGAGGTGGAGCGAGGTCGGTGGCGTCAATTCTCCTGGTGCCGCCACCCTCCCAGCACCGCGTGCAGGAGGCAACAGCGAGCATGGGCCGGTCGAGAGGGCATGGCTGCCCTCGAAAGCACGGCCAGTGACACGCCGGTGATCGGCCAGACCGCGCGCATCCGACGACGCGACCTCGACATCCGCGTCGCGCCTGGCCAACGTCCAGCCCGCCTTGCGAGCGCGACGGCTTTCAGCCGAGTCGATGGCGCTTGATGAACTCGAGCACGTCGTCGAACTGGCCGCCGTCGTTGGCATAGGTCGCGAAGTTGCGGGCGGAGGCGAACCATTCGGTGGTGGTGGGCTTGATGCGCGCGAGCGCCGCGTCGATGTGATTGCTCGTGAGGGGGCAGACGCTCCCGGCCTTCAGAGAATCCGTGAGCGCGATCTCGACCGCCGCGTCGATGACGTGCTCGAGATCTGCGCCCGAGAAGAGCTCGGTGCGGCGCGCGACCGCCGGGATGTCGATCTCGCCGTGGGGCTTGCCGGCGAGCTTGAGCTTCAGAATCTCCACGCGCGCTTGCAGGTCGGGCGGCGGGACGAAGAGCACGTCGGAGAAGCGGCCCGGGCGGCGGAAGGCCGCGTCCACGTCCCACGGCGCGTTGGTGGCACCGATGACCAGCACGCCCTCCGAGCGCCCGCCCGCGCCGTCGAGCTCGGAGAGGAACTGCGTGACGAGCGTGCGGTAGCTCTCGTTGCGCAGCGCCGAGCGCTTGCCGCCGATGGCGTCGACCTCGTCGAAGAAAAGGATGGCCGGTGCTTTCTGACGTGCGAGGCGAAACAGCTCGTGGAGCTTCTTCTCCGAGCCGCCCAACCACATGTCGAGCACGTCCTCCACGCCGACCGCGACGAAGTGGATGCCCGCCTCGCCCGCCGTGGCGCGCGCGAGGAACGTCTTGCCGCAGCCGGGCGGTCCGTACAGCAAGAGCCCGCCGCCCGCCTTCTTGCCGAAGGCCTTGTACAGATCGGGCCGACGCAGCGGGTGGATGACGCGCAGCCGGATCTTCTCCTTGAGCGCGTCGAGCCCGCCGACGTCCGCGAACGTCACCAGTGGCTTCTCGATGGTCGCGCCGTCCTCGAGCTTCGTGGGCAGCACGTCGTCCTTCTTGTCGGGACCGTCGGCGACGAGGCGGATTCGCGCGCGCGGGTCGAGGTCGGCGCGCGCGATCTTCTCGCGCAGCGCAGCGTCGGCGAGCGCGACCTCGTCCGCCACCGCGGCGTCGTACGCGTCGAGCGCCTCCTTGTACTTGCCGACGTCGTAGAGGCATCGCGCCATGGCGAGCCGCGCAGCACCGTCCTTCGGCGCGCGTGCGATGATCTGCTCGAGCTGCAGCAGCGCGTCCTCCGTCCGACGGACCCGCTCGAGCTCGGTGGCGAGCTGCTTGCGGAGCGGGAGGTTGTCGGGCAGCGTCGCAACTGCGGCTTTCAGCTCGTCGATGGGATCGCTCATGGTGCGTTCTCCTCGCGGCCCGCTTCCGGGACCTGCGGCCTGGTTCGTGACTGTCTGAGCTCGAGCACGACGCGCTCGACGAGGCGACGCGCCGCTGCATCGCGCGCGGTGCGGGTGGTGTGGCCTTCGAGCCACTCGTGGCGCACCTGTTCGAACGACGATCGGGCCTCGCGCAATGTATTGCGTACGAGCTCGCGCTGCCGACCGGACCAGCGCTTCGACGCGAGAGACGCCGCGAGGCCGAGCCCCGCGCCGGCGATCGTCGCGCCGCCGCCCAGCCGCGACAGCAGTAGCACGCTCCACAGCGATACCCCCGCCAGCGCGGCGAGGCCTCGGGCACGCCCGGGCTTCTTGAGCGCCATCCACAGCACGGCGTCGGCGGCCTCGGCTTCGAGGGCGAGCGCGAGCAAGAGGCCGAGCTCGTCGACGGCGGTCAGCTCCTCGGCGAGCACGCGGAGCCAGTCGTCCCAGCGCACGAAACCCTCGGCCGTGCGCCCCGCCAGCGTCTGGGCGAGATTCTTCAGCGCACGGGCCCCCCCGGGATGGAGCCGCAGCGACTCGCGGAAGCGCTCGCGGGCGCCCGGCGTGTCGCCCTCCTCCATGTCGAGACAGCCGAGGTTGTTCCAGGCGGTCGCATCGTCGGGGTCGAGCTCGAGCGCCTTCTCGTAGCTCGTGCGCGCCGCCTGCTTGTCCCCGGCGGCGGACAGCACGAATCCCAGCGTCACGTGGTTCTGTGCGCGGTCCGCCCCGTGGCGAACGGCGCGCCGCGCCTGCTCGATGGCCTCGGGGTGCACCTTCAACTCGGACAGGTGCTCTGCGTAGGCCCGGAGATATACAGACTCCTCTGCAGCCAGCCGCAGCGCCTCACGGAGGCTCTCGCCGGCCCCCTCGAGATCCGACCGACCGCGGTCCGCGAAGAACTTGAGGTAGTGCAGGTGCGCCCGGTGCGGGGCGAGCCGGAGGCCGTCCACGAGCGCCCGGAGAGCGGCCTCCCAGTCGTCCATCCGGATGAGCGCGAGTCCTTCGAGCTCGGCCACCTCGGCCCCGGAGTCGCCCTGCCCTCGCGCCTGATAAACCAGGCGCAACGCCTCTTTGGGTCGACCCAGCTCGATGAGCAGGCGGATGCGCTCTCGACGCCCGATGACCTCCTGGCCCTGCTTCGACACGCTCCACATGGTACCACCCGGGGGCCGTGTCGGAAGGCCGTTTGCCGGTATCGCAAACATTTTGTTAGCTGATTAATGGGTTACGTGATAGGTGCTTGAGGGTCAACCGGGGAGTTGCCTGTTGACAATTCGGGTGGCTAATCAGGCCACCCTCAACCGCGAGGACAGCGAATGGAGGAGTTCATTTTCGACGACGAGATGAACGATGTGGGCGCGGAAATCGAAGCTCACTGCCCTAAATGCCATTCCACGAGTCACCACATCGTATCGAAGTACGAGGACGAGGTACGTCGCGTCCAGTGCAATTCGTGCGGTCACGTGCACCCATACAAGAAGCCGCGTGACGACGAGGAGGTCGAGACCGTGGCTCCCTTGAAGAAGAAGGCTGCGAAGCAGAAGCCCACCTGGGACCAGGTCATGGCCAAGTCCAAGAAGCCGCCGCGCCCCTACGGCATCGGCGAGTACTTCAAGGAGCTCGAGGTCGTGTCGCACCCGAAGTTCGGCGTGGGCTACGTCACCGACAACATCGGCAACGACAAGATCGAGGTCACGTTCCAGACGGACAAGCGGGTGCTCATCCACAACCGCAAGGGGCTCAACCTCCCCGTCCTGGCCATGGTCGGTGACGGCGCGCCCACACCGAAGGCGAAGCCCGGCAAGAAGGGTGCTGCCCCAGCGAAGGTCGAGGCTCCGAAGGCTTCGCCCGCGAAGGCTGCCGCACCGGTCAAGGCTGCTGGCAAGCCGGTCAACGCTATGCAGCCCGCCAAGAAGCCGGTGCCCAAGCCCGCCGCCAAGAAGCCGGTGCCCAAGCCCGCCGTCAAGAAGCCTGCTGCCAGGCCCGTCGTCAGGAAGCCGGCGCCGAAGCCCGCGGCGAAGAAGCCCGTACCGAAGAAGAAGCGGTAGCATGCTTTCGACGTCCCGTCCGGCGAGATGCTTCGCCCGGCGGGACGTTTACTTTCGGCAGCCCACGCTCAGCGGAACAGCCACTTCATTGCCGTGAGCGCGCGTCGGTACATGGTCTCCGAGTACGGGTACCACCAGAGCTCTGTCGGGAGCGACACGCGGTCGTAGTTGACATGGCGCTCCTGGCAGAGGTCGCGCAGCCCCTCGTCTGAATGGGCGCGGCCGTGGCCCGAGGTCTTGAGTCCGCTCCAAGGGGTCTCGGGCGCTCCGTGCGTGACGAGCACGTCGTTCACCATCACGGTGCCCGCCACGATCTGCTCGGCGAGCCTGCGACCCTTGTCCCGATCGACCGTGAACACGTACGCAACCAGCGCGAGGTCGGAGTCGTTTGCAAGGCGCAGCCCCTCGGCCTCGTCGGCGATCTTGAGGATCGGCATCACCGGCCCGAAGATCTCCTTGCGCATGACGTCCATGTCCTGCGTGCAGGACGTGAGCACCGTCGGCTCGTAGCCGAGGCCGCCGGGCCGCCGCGCACCACCGACCTCCACGCGCGCGCCACGGGCGACGGCATCCTTCACGCGCGCCTCGACGATCTCGACCTGGCGCTCCGACGTCATCACGCCCACGTCCACCTCCGGCTGCCGCGGATTCCCGAGCCGGAGCTGCTTCGTGCGGGTCACGAGCTTGCGGACGAGCTCGTCGTAGACCGCCGCGTGGATGTACACACGCTCGACCGATGCGCAGACCTGCCCTTGGTTCGAGAACGCGCCCCACACGAGCGCCTGCGCTGTGCGATCGAGGTCGGCATCCGCGCACACGATTGCCGGCGCCTTGCCGCCGAGCTCGAGCGCGCACGGGACGAGGCGCTCGCCGCAGGCCGCGCCGATCTTGCGGCCGACGGCGGTCGAGCCCGTGAAGTGTACAAAGTCCACGCCGCCGTCGACGAGTGCCTCCCCGACGTCACCTCTCCCTTGCACCACCTGGAACAGATCGCCGGGCAAGCCCGCCTCGACGAATAGCTCCCGCGTGCGCTCCGCGACGAGCGGCGTCAGCTCCGATGGCTTGTGCACCACGCCGTTCCCGGCCACGAGCGCCATGAACAGGCCGCCCGCGCCGATCGCGAGCGGATAGTTCCACGGCGAGATGACGCCGACGACGCCCCGGGGCGCGTAGTGCAGGTAGCTCGCGCGGTGCTTGAGCAGGTGCAACGAAAGCTTCCGCGGTGCGAGAATCTCGGCGCCACGGCCGACGAAGTAGGACATGAGGTCGGTGAGGTTGAGGACCTCCTGCAC
>JAYTLP010000346.1:0-5356 GCA_043729375.1 Myxococcales bacterium | reverse complement strand
CCCAGCCACCACGCGAGCGCGAGCGCTCCGCAACCCACGAGCAAGGTCAGCGGAGACGTCCACAGCGGGCGATCTTCCGATGCGGCCACGCGGACCTCGCGCGGCGGACGCAACGCGAGCCCCGACGTGCCCTGCGATGCGGCGCGAGCTTCCCCCATGACCGCAAGTGTCTTCATGAGCGCTGGTCGGGGCACCGGGTCGGCGAGCTCGCGCTCGGTACCCGCGACGACGAGGATCTTCTCGTCGCGCGCCGGCCGCCCGCCGAGCGTCGCGGTGGCGGTGAAGCGGTACGCCCCTCCGGGAAGCACCGGCAGCGCGCGGTCGATGCGGCCTCGCTCGTCGGTGGAGCCCGCCTCCGGCGCAGTGTGTCCGAGGTCGGCGGGTGCCGGGGCAAAGGCTGCGGGATCCGCGATGCGCTCGAGCGCGAACTCCACCTTCGCCCCCGCGATGGGCAGGTAGTCGGGGCCCACCGTGGTGACGTGGACCTGGTTCGTCTCGCGCTCCACCTCGAGCCGGAGCAGCGAGAGCGCCGGGTCACGCACGAGCCAGCGAATCGCGCTCTCCCAGAAGCGCTCGTACGGCCTGCGCGTTCCCGCCCCCTCGAAGGCCCACCGCCACGTGCTGTCGCTGCCAACGGTCAGCACGCGACCCTTGCCGGCCTCGCGCACGGCGATGATGGGGAGTGGCTGGTGCTCGGCATCGAGCAGCGTCGGGTGGACCGCAAGCACGGTAGCGTCCGACCGCGATCGCCGGACGAGGTTGACGCCGTCGAGCGCCGGCAGCTCACCGAACAGCCGCGCGCTCTCTTCCACGTCGAGCGCGAGTGCCGTGAGCGGATGCGTCTTGCCGGCCACGGTCAGCCGCGCGTGGACCGCATGCGCGTCGGTGGCGGGGGCAGGGACGCCGAGCTCGACGGGGAGGACGGCCTCGACGGGCGTGTTCGCCCAGCCACCAGCGTCGAAGGAGAGCTCGCCGCCCAGCATCGCGAGCGCGCCACCTTCCTCGACGTAACGCCGGATGTCGGGAAGGTACACGCCCATCTGGTACGGGCCGAAGTCGAAGTTCTGCAGCACGACGAGGTCGAACGTATGCAGCGACTGGCGGAACAGCTCCTCGGTGGGGAACTGGATGAGAGAGAGCTCATCGGTGCTGGCGACCTCGACGGAGCTGGGCGTGCGCAAGATGAAGAACGACACCAGGTCGATGTTGGGATCGCGCTTGAGGAGGCTGCGCAGAAACCGCTCGTCCCAAGACGGGCGTCCGCAGACCTGCAGCACGCGCACACGGTCTCGCACGACGCGGAGCGGAAAGCGCGACAGGTTGTTGCGCGGCGTGAGCTCGCCCGGTTGCGGGGGGACGGAGACATCGAACACGAACTCGCCGATGCGCTCGGGCACGTGGCGAAGGCTCACCTTCTGCGGTGCATCGTCGGCGAGCACGATCTGCGTCGACGCCACCACCTGGCCATCGCGACGCAGCACCACCGGAACGCTGCGGCCCCGCCAGCCGCCACCGAAAGCGCGGACCTCCACCTCGAAGCTCACAGGCGTGCGCACGAAGGCGAAGTCGTCGTGCGCGACGTGATCGATGACGATGTCGCGGAGTGCGGGATCGCCAACGGTGATGGTATGGATCGGCGCGCCGAGCGCGACGAGGCGCTCGTGGGGATCCACGCCCGAGCCGAGCACGCCGTGGTCTGCGCCGTCGGAGATCACGATGACGCCCGCGAGGTCGCGGTCGGTGCTCCGCGGCAAGTGTTCCAGCGACTCGACGAGGCGCGTGTCGGTGCCCGTGGCAACCTGCGCACCGAGCGCCTGTGGCGGCAGCGCTACCGGCGTGAGCTTGCCTTCGCGGTCAGCGCGTGGCGGCAGCGCGTACAGCTCCACGGTCCGGTCAGGAGCGCGAAGGGTCACATCATTCACGGCCCGCTGCGCAACCGCGACCGCGGTCTCGAGACGCGAGCGATTGCCGTCCGGGAGGCTCATCGATGCGGACTCGTCGACGAGAACCACGACGCGGCTCGGCATCTGAGCGCGGCGCTCGCGGCGCAGCGCGGGCTGGAGCACGACCACGAGCGCAGCCGCGATGCCGAGCGCGCGGAGGCCGAGCAGGGTGAGCCGGCGCGACAAAGGCATGCGCCGCAAAGACCACGCCCACAGGCCGAGGGTCAGCACGGCCGCGAGGCACACGAGTGCCGTGCCGCCCCGCGTGAGCGCGGCGTGCGAGACGATCCGGGTGAGATCGTCGGTCACGGAACGCCGGTGCGACGACGCTGGAGGAGGAAGGGCACATGTACCTGGTCGGCCTTGTAGTCGAGGCAGAGCGCGTACATCGCGACGTTGAGCGCGAGGCGCAGCGCCATCTCCCGCTGGGGCTCACCGCCCGGGTCGACGGCGTGTGAAAAGGCCCCGAGCCGGTCGCGGGCGAGCGCGCCGAGCACGTCGTTGCGCGAGTAGAGGATGACCGCGCGTCCGTCGAGGATCACGGCCTCCACGACCCGGTCCTGCGCGACGCGTCCGAGCGGCGCACCGACGAGGTAGAACGTCTTGTAGAGGACGTGCTCGGCAGGCAGCGGCGCCAGCGACGCACGCGGGAACAGGCGACGAGTGAGCGTGCGGACGTCGCGATCGTATGCGTCGTCGACCATGCCGCTCGCCGCGTCGATGAAGAGCAGGCCGCCCGCCTCGAGGTGGGCACGCAACGCGTCGAGCCCGGCCTCGGGCGCGGGCGGGAGTGAGCCACTGCCGTGGAGCACCAGCAGCGGGTGGCGACGCAGGGCGGGATCGCCGAGCGCGACAACGGCGGCGTGCGGCGCCACAACGACGCTGGTACGCTTCTCGAGCTCCCAGCCGAGGCGCTCGACCGCGCTCGGACCGTCAGCGTCCACCTGGCCGAGCTGCAGCAGCGCAACATCGAAGCGATCGGCGTCGCCCATCGCCCAGCCTGACCCGGCTGCCAGCGTCACGATGCTCGCCACCACGAGGAGCCGGTTCATCGCACCATGATGTAGCACTTTGCGCTGGCTGGCGCGGTCCTCTACGATGTGGTCGTGATCGAAGGCGCGCACGTGCTCATTACCGGTGGGGCCGGCTTCATCGGCTCGCATCTCGTCGAGAGGTTGTCGGCGACGAATCGCATCCGGGTGTTCGACACCTTCCGTCGGGATGCGCTTCGTCCGGCGGGTCTGCACACCCGGCCGAACGTCGAGCTCGTCGAGGGGGACGTGATGGACCTCGCCGCAGTGAAGAAGGCCATGGACGGCATCGATCACGTCGTCCACCTCGCGTCCATCGCCGGGGTGGATACCGTGATGAAGCAGCCCGCGCTGACGATGCGCGTCTCGCTCCTCGGCACCGCGAACGTTCTCGACGCGTCGCTCGAGACCGGGCGCTGCAGGCGCTTCATCGATTTCTCCACTTCCGAGGTGTTCGGGCGCTACGCCTATCACGTCACCGAGTTCGACGTGACGACACTCGGTGCCGTCGGTGAGGCGCGCTGGACGTACGCGGTCGCGAAGCTCGCCACGGAGCACCTCGCGATGACGTATCACCGACAGTACGACTTCCCCGCGGTCTCGATCCGTCCATTCAACATCTACGGACCGCGCCAGGTCGGCGAGGGCGCCGTGCACCACTTCATCGTGCGCGCGCTCGCGGGCGAGACGCTGCGCGTACACAACGACGGCTCGCAGATCCGCTCGTGGTGTTACGTGGACGACATCGTGGATGGCGTGGAGCGCGTGCTCTCGGATCCGCGCGCCGTCGGCCACTCGTTCAACATCGGGAACCCGCGCTCCACGGTGACCATCTACAACCTCGCGCGCGAGATCGTGCGGCTCGCCTCCTCGGGCTCGCGGATCGAGAACGTCGAGTGGAACCACCCCGACGTCGAGCTCCGTGTCCCCGCCGTGGGCAAGGCGAAGGAGCTCCTCGACTGGACGGCGAAGGTCGACCTCGAGGAGGGCCTGCTTCGCACGATCCTGTGGTACCGACAGCGTCGAGACCGACAGGGAACATGAACGAGGTCGTCGTCCGGGCCGAACAGCTCGGCAAGACCTTCCGCCTCGGCTTCTTCAAGAAGCGCGTGGAGGCGGTGCGTGATGTCTCGTTCGAGGTCGAGCGCGGGGAGATCCTCGGCCTCCTCGGACCCAACGGCGCGGGCAAGACCACCACCATCAAGATGCTGATGGGGCTCATCTACCCGTCGAAGGGGAAGGCCGAGATCTTCGGTCGGCCAGTGCCCACCCTCGAGTCGAAGCGCGATCTCGGCTTTCTACCGGAGAGCCCGTACTTTTACGACTATCTCACCGGTGAGGAGCTGCTCGACCTCATGGGGCGGCTCTGCGGCCTCGATCGCGCGACCCGGCGGCGCCGCGGCGGCGAGCTGCTCGAGCGCGTCGGTCTCGGGCCCGCCAAAGGTCGCCCGCTGCGCAAGTACTCGAAGGGCATGCTGCAGCGCATCGGGCTCGCGCAGGCGCTGCTCAACGACCCGAAGCTCGTGGTCCTCGACGAGCCGATGAGCGGGCTCGACCCCATCGGCCGCAAGGAGGTGCGAGACCTCATCGCCGAGCTGCGCGCCGAGGGCCGCACGGTCTTGTTCTCCACACACATTCTTTCCGACGTGGAACTGCTCTGCGACCGCGTCGCGATCATCGCTGGCGGCACCTTGCGCGAGTCCGGTCCGCTCGACCGCATCTTGTCACCGCGCCTCCTGCACACCGAGATCGTGCTCGAGGGCGACGGCGGCAACGAGCTCGTGCGCCTGGAACCCGGCGCCGACGTCGGCGAGCGCCTGCGCGCCGCACTGGCGGAGGGGCGTCGAGTCGTATCGGTCACGCCGCGCAAGGAATCTCTCGAGGACCTGTTCGTGCGCGAGCTCGGCGGCACCGTGGAGCGCGCATCGTGAGCGCCCTCTCCCGGATCGGTGCACTCGGGCTCAACACGTTCCGCGAGGCCGTGCGCAACCGCGTCCTGCACTCGCTCCTGCTCTTCGCGGTCGGACTCATGCTCTCGGCGCTCGTGCTGGGCAAGCTGTCGCTCCACGAGGAAGGCCGCATCACGCGCGACGTGGGTCTCGGCGGCATCTCGCTGTTCGGCGTGCTCATCGCGATCTTCGTCGGCGTGAACCTCGTCTACAAGGAGCTCGACAAGAAGACGGTCTTCTCGCTCGCAACGAAGCCCATCCATCGCTACGAGCTCATCTTCGGCAAGTTCGTGGGCATGGTGCTCACGCTCGCGGTGCAGATTGCGATCATGGCGTTCGTGCTCGTTGCGGTCCTCGAGGTCCAGCACCTGCCCGTCGAGCCGGGCCTGTATCGCGCCATCGTCCTGTGCTTTCTCGAGAGCATCGTGGTGGC